>JAFTTD010000199.1 GCA_017466965.1 Bacteroidaceae bacterium | reverse complement strand
TATTCAAGTGCAGTGTTTTCACTTGGAATGCGTTTCTGGCTTGTATTGACAACCCGTGAATCATAACCTGTAACATCCTTTCTGGCAATGTCACTTTTCTTGAACTTGACGCATCCTGAATTCCAGCTGATAGCTCTAAGGATATACTCTTCTTTTGTGAGTTCAAGACTTATGTTGCGTTTGTTCTTAGGGTCGGAAATAGATGAACTGGCCCCTTTTGTAATGATTGTTTGTTTTCCTAATATTTTATATTCTGTGTATGTCTCATTTACAGGGCTAAGGTATGAGTTTTCAATTCGGTCATAGGTGAAATGTATCTTTTCCCCATTTGGAAGTATTATTTCAGTAAGCAACCAGTTTGTAGTTGTATAAGAATTTGAAAAGTACGAATACTCATCGGGTGGTATGAAAGTCCTGTTGGGTTTAGATGATATATCGTAATAGATGCCTTCCTTCTCGTCCTCAAAACTCATGCTGCACATTGACCTTAATTCTTTTTTGTCAAATATGTATCTGGTATTATCCTCTGTAGTTATACAGAAATCACTTTCGCAACCTTCAATTTTCAGATTGTCTTCGGGCTTCAAAAGAACAAAACGTTCAAGGTCTTCATCATTATATTCACCTTTACGTACTATAAATTTGCCTGAATAGCCGGCAAAGTTATAATGGTATATGTCTGACTCAAGGTCCAGTTCTGCATTGCCAATATTGCTGTAATTAAATAAATCGGACATATAAAATTCAGGAATAGTGTCAGCACACATATAAAAACCATACTCATCAAAATCGTCACGGCCTTGTATTATTCTGCCGACGGCTCCTCCGGCATGAAGACTCCACCCCAAACCAACACGGCTCGCTTCTTGGGTCACCTTAATGCCCGATGCGTGATACTGTAATGTTATAGGCAGGCTATAATCGCCGATTTCTATTGTATAAATAGGAATAGAAATACTGGGGACTCCTGTGTATAATGACACGGGGACCTCGGAATATTGCATTAACGAGTGAGCTTCGGGCGAAGGTGCAAAATTTTTGGATGTGATGAGGTTTTCGGCATAATTATTACCGGAAGACCTGGCTTGCGGGATTTCAGGTATTGTGTCTATTACTATCTTGAAGGGTATTATAGTGTCGTTGATGCTTGTCTGTGCATTCAGAACCGGAATGATGCTGAATGCGAGCAAAAGGATTGTTATATGTCTATTCATAGTTGTTGCCTTTTAAATGGATTTTCTCACATATAATATTGTTCCCTGAATATAATGTTAAGATATATACACCTGCTACAAGATCCCGGGTATGAAGACTGAAATAGGCGCAACCTCCTTCAGGTATTGTCTGTTCCTGCCTGTCTATAAGCATGCCTGCAACATTGGTCAGGACTGCAGTTGTATTGCATTGCAGTCTGCTTCTTAGTTCTATTTTGAGGCAGTTATCATCGCTGATATGATAGTTATATACAAATTTGTCTAGACAGATATCTTCCTGATAATTGAAATTTGAGTATTTGTATTCTCCCTTTCTTGAAGAGACTTTGTCAAATGTATCTGTGTCATACGATTCTGAAATGAAATAGTTCTCTTGCTCTTCAAGGGGATAATAGTATGAGACATTATCGTGGGCGATCTTGATTCCGTTTGATAGTATATAGGTATTTATGGTTTCAATAGCTGGGAACCTGTACCCAGGTACAAACCAATTGTAACGGTCAATACACCATATTATGGAATCATTGTCAAGCTTATAACGTATGGAATCGTCAGAGTAGGAATCCGTACAGCCATTGCTCAATATTGATGTGTGCGGTGAAACTTTCTGCCCCACACGCGTATGGTGCTTTGTTCTGAATGAGTTATACCTGACTGTGTCACCAGGCAGTATGAGAGTACCGTATGAATCAATCTTGTATGATGTTTTACCATATGTACAGATGTTCAGCGTTTCGGAATATTTTCCCTCGCCGTATAATAGCGAAACAACAGAGTCCCCGTAGGCTGAAGGAAGAACTTGGAAAACTTCAGGACGTAAGTAATTTATCGAAGTATTTGAATTGACGAATCCTGTACAAAATACAGTGTCGGAACAAATATTGTAGCAAATTCTATGTCCAGGGGCTGTTCTTATAATTGTTGTAGAGTCCTTGCTCATTTCATATCCCTCAATAAGTTCTTCTCCTTTAGAAGAAACAGAGCAGAAGTCCCAAAGGCGATTTTCTCCACTTTCTTCAGGATGTACATATTGAATTTCTTTTTTTACAACCTTATCACCATCTTTAGGGCAATAAATACTTTGGCCCGATGAGGACTGTGCATATACCATTAAGGACTGAAATGATAGTATGCTTATTGTCAGGAGTTGTCTTATGCTCATATCTAATCATTTTTTATAAACTCTCCAATAAAACATTTTCCACAAATCTCCAACAGGATTCTGTATACCCCTGCCGGTAGTAATGATATGTCAATAGTTTGCTCAACATTCTTTGGCAATATAATCTCATCGGTTGCAACAATGATGCCGTTCGCATCCATTATATAATATATAACAGATTCAAAGGTTACATAGGGGCTATTTATGCCAATAGTGCCATTGCTTGTATAAAGTACGACCTCGGGCAATACATCATTTAAATGGGTTTCTCTCTTCTCTTCTTCCTCCTTTCCGATTGTTTGGTCATCATTTTGTTTTTCTGACAGGTCGATTACTTGCGCTTCGATGCTGCTTACACACATAATAGCAATAAAACATGCCACAAAAATTCGTCTAATAATAGTTTCCATAAATAATAATGTTTTGTTTTGAACAAAGGTATTTCCACATCATATTGTTTACAAATTATTTTTATCCAAGCATATCCAAACATGCAATAATTAATCATTATTCTCCGTAAAATATTGACAACAAGCATATTACTAAATCGTTTCCTTTTGAATATTTTTCAACTTTTCCAAAATTGGGATGAGTTTGGATGAAATTCATTCATGCGTTATAATTATTAATACTATCTTCGCATTTGGCTAAAAGCGATATTGTTACTATGAAGCGGTATTATTTGTATGCATACTTGTTTTTGTCCTGCGTTATCTGTGGATGCAATGATTACAATAATGAGGTATTATTGAACAGACTTATTTCTGTACAGAACGAAGGTGACACATGTCCTTATAACGCTTTAGAACGGTATGACTCACTTGGTGCTATATTTGAACATGAGAACGAATATCTGCGTAACAAATATGCGTTGCTTGGTGTGCGTTTACGGGACAAAGCTTTCATAACACATGCAAAAGACAGTGTAATAAACTTACTGTATGATTATTTTATAAATGACGGTAACAGCTGTGAGAAACAG
>JAFTTD010000198.1 GCA_017466965.1 Bacteroidaceae bacterium | reverse complement strand
GGCTTTGTTTTTTCACAGAATACAAATCAGCAATCACCAGATTCTCTTGTTGATGATTCAACATTTGTTCCTGAAGGAATTCTTGTTGGTAAAGAAGATTTGTTGAATGATTATTTGAATAAGAATAATCTTACAAAGGGAGGTGAACAAAAAATTTCTTCGCTTTCTTATAATGATTCTATTCTTGTTAGCCGTCTTTCTCGTATTCCTGCTATTATTGAAATGCCTCTGAATAATGTGACGCGTAAATCTATAGAACTTTATAGCGGCAAGATGAAAGAATCTGTTGCTATTATGTTGGGTAGTATTAATTTTTATGTACCTATTTTTGAGGAGGCGTTAGAAAAATACGGACTACCATTAGAATTAAAGTATTTGCCTGTAATAGAATCTGCTTTGCGCCCCACAGCTGTGTCAAAAGCAGGTGCGGCAGGACTTTGGCAGTTTATAATTACAACAGGAAAACGTTACGGGCTGCAGGTGAATTCTATTGTTGATGAGCGTAGGGATCCTATAAAATCAAGTGATGCAGCAGCACGCTATTTGAGTGATTTATATGATATGTTCGGAGACTGGAGCCTTGCTATAGCTGCGTATAATTGTGGTGAAGGTAATGTTAAAAAAGCTCTTTTACGATCAGAAGAACAAGAAACCAAAGATTTTTGGAGCATTTATAATTATTTGCCTAAAGAAACCCGAGGATATGTTCCTGCTTTTATTGCTGCAAATTATATTATGACATATTATTGTAATCATGGGATAGTTCCGCATGAAGCGCGATTGCCTGATTATTCAGATACAGTAGTGGTAGCTCGTGATTTGAACTTTAAGCAGGTTGCTTCTGTTTGTAATATAACGATAGAAGAACTTCGTGCGCTAAATCCACAATATAGGCGAGATATAATACCAATGAATTATTCGTTGCGTCTTCCTTCACAGGCACTAGAGTCTTTTGTTATTAATGAAGATAGTGTTTATGATGCTCGATTTGCTGATATGAAAGTTCGTCGTGCTGTAACAGAAGATATTGTTGAGAAGAAAGTTACTTCTACTAATAGTCCTGTATATGTTAAGGTTCGTAATGGAGATTCGCTCTCTACAATAGCAAAACGCAATAAGACAACTGTTGCAAAACTGCGTAGCCTTAATGGTATAAAAGGAAACATGATACGTGCCGGACAGAGATTGAGAGTAAAGTGAAAAAATAATGCATATATTTAATAAATACATATAGCCCATGAAAGATGTTCCAACCCGTGATGAAATGGAAGACAAAATGGTTGAAGAAGCCTTCCAAAATTTGATAACATCATATTTGGCTACAAAGCACCGAAAAAAAGTTGAAATTATAACAAAAGCGTTTAATTTCGCTAAACATGCGCATAAAGGGGTAAGAAGACTTTCAGGCGAGCCTTATATTATGCATCCTTTGGCTGTTGCACAAATTACTTGTTCTGAAATAGGATTGGGCTCAACGTCTATATGTGCTGCATTGCTTCATGATGTTGTAGAAGATACAGATTATACTGTAGAAGATATTGAGAACATGTTCGGCCCTAAAGTTGCGCAGATTGTTGATGGGCTAACAAAAATTTCAGGAGGCATATTTGGTGATCATGCATCAGCTCAAGCAGAGAATTTTAAAAAACTTCTTCTCACAATGAGCGAGGATATTCGTGTTATTCTCATTAAGATTGCAGACCGTTTGCATAACATGCGTACTTTGGGCTCACAAGCAGTCAACAAACGCTATAAGATAGCTGGAGAAACTCTTTACATTTATGCTCCTTTGGCTAATCGATTAGGATTGAATACTATAAAGACGGAGTTAGAAGATTTGAGCTTCAAATATGAGCATCCTGAGGAATATGCTAATATTGAGAAAAAACTTGAGGCTACAGAAAAAGAAAGAAATACTGTTTTTGATGAGTTTACAGCTCCTATCCGTAAGCAACTTGATGAACTTGGAATAAATTATGAAATAAAAGCGCGTATCAAGTCGCCATATTCTATTTGGCGAAAGATGCAGAACAAGCATATTCCTTTTGAAGAAATATATGATATTCTTGCTGTAAGAATCGTATTCGATCCAAAGGATGCAAATGCAGAGTTGAATGAATGTTTCAATATTTACGTTTCAATTTGCAAAACATATACTTCACATCCTGATAGAATACGCGACTGGGTTAGTCATCCGAAAGCGAATGGTTATCAGGCTCTGCATGTTACATTGATGAGTAACAAAGGAGAATGGATTGAAGTTCAGATCCGTAGCCGACGAATGAATGACATTGCGGAGAAAGGTTTTGCCGCACATTGGAAATACAAGGAAGGTGAAAAGACAGAACAAGCCAGTGAGAATGAACTTGACAAATGGTTAACTACAATCAAAGAAATTCTTGATGATCCGCAACCAGATGCAATGGACTTCTTGGATACTATTAAGTTGAATCTATTTGCTTCTGAGATATTTGTGTTTACTCCAAAGGGGGAACTTCGTACAATGCCTGCTGGAGCCACAGTTCTTGATTTTGCATTTACAATACATACATTTGTTGGAAGCCATTGTATTGGCGCAAAGGTTAATCACAAGCTGGTTCCGATGAGTCATAAACTCAATAGTGGGGATCAGGTTGAAGTTTTGACTTCAAAGTCGCAAGTTGTAAAGAAATCATGGCTTAACATAGCCACAACTGCTAAGGCAACTACTAAAATTCTTGCTGTACTTCGTCGTGAAGAACGTGAAGCAAGAAAAAATGGTGAAGAAATACTTGAAGAATTCCTTAAGAAAAATGAACTAGTAAAAGATACAATCAACGTAGAGACAATCTGTAAATTGCACGACTTTTCAAAACCTGAAGCGTTATATGTAGCGGTAGGAGAGGGTAAAGTTAAGCTTGGGGAAGAAGATTTGGCTGCTTTAAAGGGTAAGGATGCAAGTATAAAATGGAAGAAACTTTTTGCTTTTGGAAAGAAATAGAAAGAATCAAAAGATTCAAAAGTAGGTGATAAATCCAAGGCAGATAAGATAGATCGCAAGAAAACCATTATTCTGACAGAAGAGACTGTTCAGAATAAATATATATTAGCTGAGCGTTGCAAACCTATTCCTGGAGACCCTGTAATGGGATATATTGATGATGACAACAAGATTGTGATTCATAAGCTGCAATGCTCTGCTGCTGAGCGCTTGAAAGCAAACCATGGTAACAGAGTTCTTGCTGCAAAATGGGAAATGAACCGTGTTCTTCTTTTCCCTGCTAATATTTATATAAAGGGAATAGACAGATTAGGACTATTGAATCAGATAACTCAAGTTATTTCTCACTTGTTGAACGTAAATATACGCAAATTGGAAATAGAGTCTAATGAAGGACTTTTTGAAGGTAAAATTCAGGTCTATGTTCATGATACAACAGATGTTCAAAAAATAATGGATAATCTGAAAAGTATCACGGATATTAAAGTCGTGGCGCGAGTTTAGGGCTGTTGATTTATAGGATAGAGACTTTGATATTCATATTGTTTCAAAGACAATACAGAATCCATTATCTCTTAAGTCATAATTTAAGAGTTGCTTTCCTTAGACTAAAGCGTTGAGTTCCTTGTTTATGGACTGTAGTTCGTCCCTCAAGAATTTCAAACGTTCAATTATTTCTATTTTGTTGTTGGTATCTCCTTTGCTGTGTTTGATCATGTCTCTGGCACCTTGCAAAGTCATCCCTCTTTCCTTCACAAGATGATAGACAAGGCGTACTTCCTCTATGTCTTCTTTGGTATATTGGCGAATTCCGCGTCCTGCTTTTTTAGGACAGATGCTTGGGAATTCTTTTTCCCAAAAGCGGAGCAATGTTTCTGCAACGTTGAACATTTTTGCCACCTCACCAATGGAATAGTAAAGTTTCAAATCTTTGTTAGTGTTTAGAGCCATAACCTTCAATTTATTAATCTTGTATTAGAATATTAAGTGGATGTGTCAAAATTAATCTCAATTGTCATATATTATTCTTACAGAACGAAACGGGCAGATTTCTATAACTTTAACAGAAACCCCTTGTGTTAAGAAATTCTGGAAAATGATTATTTGATGATGTTATTTAATTTTGACACACCCTCTTTATTTGATAATTACTTTTTTACAGGTATATTCTTGAGTACTTCAAGAAGGTAATCGTAGAATTTTCCCACAGTAGGAATAAGACATCTTTCATTTGGCGTATGAGGAGACATCAATGTGGGTCCAAATGAAGCCATATCCATCTCAGGGTAATTTACTCCGATGATACCACATTCAAGTCCAGCATGACATACCTGAACTAATGGCTTTTTGCCGTACATCTTTTCATATACAGCAGACATTTCTGCTACAAGTGGAGATTTTGTGTTTGGTTGCCATCCGCCGTATCCACCTTCAAATTTAACCTTCATTCCTGCCATTGAGAAGCATGTAAGTAGAGAGTTGCATAGATAAAGTTTCATGCTGTCGCAAGAACTGCGTGCAAGAATTGCGATAGATGCTTTTCCTCCTTCAATGTGTATTATTGCAAGGTTAGAAGATGTTTCTACAACTTCTGGTATTGTTGGAATATATCGCAAAACTCCGTCATGAGCAGCCATCACAGCATTAATCAGATTACTCTGTACATCTTCCGGAAGAGCCTTTGTTGGTATTTCGCAACTTTCAATGTTTAGTTCAATGCCATCCTTCTCAATGTCTGCAAACTCTGCGCAGAATGTTTCGTGGCACTTTTTGACCATAGCCTTCATTTCCTCTGCCTTTGATTTTGCTACGAGTACTACAGCCTCACTGTCTCTTGGAATTGCATTCCTCATGTTGCCGCCATGCCATGAACAGAGCCATGCAAGTTTTGTGTTTACTGTAGCAAACAAAATACGGGCCATCAGTTTGTTGGCATTAGCGCGTCCTTCGTTTATTTCAAGTCCAGAGTGTCCGCCAAGCAGTCCCTTAATGCTAATCTTGTATGCTTCCATACCATCTGCGTCAACGTCTATCTCTTGATATTCCATTGAGCAAACAACATCCATACCGCCTGCACATCCGATAGTTATTTCTCCCTCTGCTTCAGAGTCAAGGTTCAGTAGATATTTGCCGTTGAGCACTCCTGGCTTAAGTCCGAAAGCTCCATACATTCCTGTTTCTTCATCCTTTGTAATGAGAACTTCTATCGGTCCGTGTTCCACTGTCTTGTCTTCAATGATTGCCATGGCAGCAGCCACACCCATTCCGTTGTCAGCTCCAAGAGTGGTTCCTTTAGCTTTCACCCAGTCACCATCAATATATACTTGCAATGGATCAGTCTCAAAATTATGATTGCTTTCTATTGTCTTTTGTGGCACCATGTCCATGTGTGCTTGAAGAACAGCAGTTTCACGATTTTCATATCCTGGAGTTGCAGGTTTGCGCATCACTACATTGCCGGCATCGTCACTGAATGCCTCTGCACCGTTTTTCTTTGCAAAGTCCAGAAGCAAATTTGCAACTTGCTCCGTATGTCCTGAAGGGCGTGGAGTTTGAGTCAACGTATAAAAGTTACGCCATACATTTTTGGGTTCTAATTCGTATATTTCCATAATAGTTTTGAATTATATTTAATGTCTTGTTTGTTCTTTATTGATGCTGTTGCGTGTCATTAGCGCTGTCAGTGAAAACACCCCAAGCAACGGTATTAGCGCTGTTTGTACTGTATGCACAATAAGCACGAAAGCCACAGCATTGTTCTCTGC
>JAFTTD010000197.1 GCA_017466965.1 Bacteroidaceae bacterium | reverse complement strand
TCTTACGATAACGCAATCAGGTGTACGTTTTTTTAATGATGCTCTTGTTTTCATATATTATTTTTATTTGTATCTGAATACTATTCTTCCTTTTGTCAAATCATAAGGTGACATTTCAACTCTAATTTTATCTCCAGTTAGAATCTTAATGTAATGCATTCTCATCTTTCCAGAAATATGAGCAATAATCTCATGACCATTTTCTAATTCAACTCGAAACATTGCATTTGACAATGCTTCTACAATAGTTCCATCTTGCTCAATTGCGGACTGTTTAGCCATATAACTATTATATTGATTTATCCTGTAAAACTTTTTCTATTATTTCAAAAGACGAAAGGATGTCAGCCTTACCTTTACGCACACAAACTGTATGTTCAAAATGCGCTGCAGGTAAATGGTCTCTTGTAACAACTCCCCAACCATCCTGCTGAAGATAAATATCTCTTTTCCCCATTGTAATCATAGGTTCAATAGCAATACACAATCCGTTTTTCAACAGGATGCCATTACCACGTTTACCATAATTAGGTACCTGAGGATCTTCATGCATATCTCGTCCTATGCCATGTCCAACAAATTCTCTTACAACTCCAAATCCGTTAGACTCACAACAATTCTGAATTGCATAAGATATATCTCCTAATCTTTTTCCTACAACAGCCTGCTCTATACCTAGATAAAGGGATTGTTTTGTTACATCTAAAAGATGTCTTACATCGTCAGCTATCTCACCGACAGCAAACGTATAACATGAATCGCCACAATATCCATCCAAAAGGGTTCCACAATCAATTGAAACTATGTCACCTTCCTTAAGAACAACGTCGTTAGGAATTCCGTGAACAACCTGATCATTTACAGAAGCACAAATACTGGCAGGAAATGGCGTTCCATTAGGATTAGGGAAACCCTTAAATGTTGGTATTGCGCCATTATCCCTAATATAAGTCTCTGCCAAGGTATCGAGTTTTTTTGTTGTTACACCTGGTTCAATAACTTTCGCTAATTCAGCAAGAGTGTTACTTACCAATAGATTCGCTTTACGCAAAAGCTCAACTTCCTCGTCTGTTTTAAGATATATCATCTATATAATTAATATGCACCATTTGGTGAATGAGCACCGCGTATTCTACCAGAATCTAAAAGTCCATCATAATGTCTCATCATCAAATGACTCTCAATCTGCTGCAATGTATCAAGAACAACACCTACGAGAATCAGCAATGATGTGCCACCAAAGAACTGAGCAAACTCACTTTTTACTCCGAACATATCAGCAAAAGCAGGCATAATAGCGATAAATGCCAAGAATAACGAACCAGGGAATGTGATTCTTGACATAATCTTATCAAGAAATTCAGCTGTATCCTTTCCTGGTTTAACTCCTGGAATAAATCCATTGTTACGCTTCATATCTTCTGCCATTTGAGTTGGATTAATAGTAATTGCAGTATATAGATATGTGAACAAAACAATAAGCACAGCAAAAATGATATTGTATGTAGCACTTGTATTATCTATCAACTGACTTACAAATGGACTTAGTTTACCTCCAGACACATAACCAGCTACCGTTGCAGGTATGAACATAATAGCCTGAGCAAAAATAATAGGCATTACGTTTGCTGCGTATGGCTTTAACGGGATGTATTGTCTTGCCCCTCCGAACTGTCTGTTACCAACAACACGCTTAGCGTATTGAACAGGAACTCTTCTCACTCCTTGAACAAGAAGTATAGCAGCTGCAATAACAGCAAGAAGAACAACAATTTCAATTAGGAAAACAATAAGACCGCCTTGTCCTGGTGATGAGAAACGAGTATAAAGTTCCTGTGAAAAAGCCTGTGGGAATCTTGCAATAATACCAACCATGATTATCAAAGACACACCATTACCCAAACCTTTATCTGTAATTCTTTCTCCCAACCACAATACAAACATACTACCAGCAGCAAGTATTATTGTTGAAGAAATCAAAAACATAGTCCAATCTAAAGAAGAATACAATGCAGAGCCTCCTGTCTGAACTTTAAGGTTAATAAGGTATGAAGGAGCTTGGAACAAAAGAATCAATATTGTCAAATAACGTGTATATTGATTCATTTTTCTACGTCCACTCTCACCTTCACGCTGCATTTTCTGGAAATAAGGAACTGCTATACCGAGCAACTGCATAACAATTGATGCAGAGATGTAAGGCATGATACCCAAAGCAAATATAGATGCTTGTGAGAAAGCTCCACCAGAAAACATATCAAGCAAAGACAACAAGCCACTTTCAGTTTGATTTCTTAATCCCTGCAATGCTTCAGTATCAATACCAGGAAGCACAACATAAGAACCAAAACGATAAACAGCTACAAACATCAGGGTTATGAGAATCCTCGTACGAAGATCCTCAATTTTCCCGATGTTAGACAATGTCTTAACAAACTTGATATTTTTAAGTTTATCAATTGCTTTTGCCATAAATTAGAGTTTTACGACTGTACCGCCCTTTTCAGTAATAGCAGCTTCAGCCTTCTGTGAAAACGCATGAGCTTCAACTTCAATCTTAGCTGTTAATTCTCCATTGCCAAGTATTTTAACCAAATGCTTAGCATTTACAAATCCTGCTTCGATAAGTTCTGTTATACCTATCTTAGAAAAATTCTTATCTTCAGCTAACTTTTGAAGAACATCTAAATTAATAGCCTTGTATTCAACTCTATTAATATTCTTAAAGCCAAATTTAGGAACTCGGCGCTGAAGTGGCATCTGTCCACCTTCGAAACCGATTTTCTTTTTATAACCAGATCTAGCTTTTGCACCTTTGTGACCGCGAGTAGAAGTACGACCCTTTCCAGAACCATAACCACGACCTACACGCTTACTGTTATGAGTAGAACCTTCGGCAGGTTTCAAATTATATAATTCCATTTACTTAGAAATTTTAGTGTTATTAGTCAATTACTTCTACAAGATGAGCAACCTTGCGAATCATACCGCGCAAAGATGGAGAATCTTCAAATTCTACAACTTTATTCATCTTAGTCAATCCAAGAGAATCAAGAGTACGTTTCTGATCTACAGGTCTGCCACAACGGCTTCTAACTTGCTTAATTTTTACTGTTGCCATAGATTTTCCTCCTTATCCTCTAAAAACTTTAGTCAAACTTACACCTCTGTTCTGAGCAACAGTCTTTGGATCGCGCATATTAGCAAGAGCTTCAATAGTAGCCTTCACAAGATTGTGAGGGTTTGAAGATCCTTTAGACTTAGCAAGAACATCAGTAATACCAACACTCTCGAATACAGCACGCATAGCACCACCGGCTACTACTCCAGTACCCTGTGCAGCAGGCATAACAAGAACACGAGCACCTCCAAATTTAGCATAAGCCTCATGAGGAACAGTTCCTTTAAGTACAGGTACTTTAACCAAATTCTTTTTAGCGGCTTCTACACCTTTTGCTATAGCTGCAGTTACTTCTCCTGCCTTACCAAGACCATAGCCAATGACTCCATCACTGTTTCCAACAACTACAATGGCTGCGAATGTAAATGTTCTACCACCTTTTGTAACCTTGGTAACACGATTAATAGCAACCAATCGATCCTTAAGTTCGATGTCGTTTCCTAATCTTACTCTATTAACCATAATTCTTATTAAAATTTAAGTCCAGCGTTACGTGCAGCATCAGCTACCTCTTTAATTCTCCCATGGTACAAGTAACCATTACGGTCAAAAACAACTGAAGTAATACCAGCTTCAATAGCCTTCTTAGCAATCAGTTCTCCAACCTTAGCAGCTTGTTCACATTTGTTACATTTTTCCATGCCCAATGAAGATGCAGACACTAATGTTTTTGCATTATCATCATTTATAACCTGGACATAAATCTGCTTATTACTTCTGAAAACAGACATACGTGGACGTTCAGCAGTACCAGATATTTTGTTGCGTACTCTATATTTAATTTTAATACGTCTTTCAATCTTTGTTATCATACTCGTACAATTAAAAATTATTTAGCACTTGCTGACTTACCAGACTTTCTTCTTACAACTTCACCTTGGAAACGTATACCCTTACCCTTATAAGGTTCTGGTTTACGGAATGATCGAATCTTAGCGCAAACTTGGCCTAAAAGCTGCTTGTCACAAGATTCAAGCATAATAAGAGGATCCTGATTTCTCTCAGACTTTGTTTCAACCTTAATTTCTTTAGGAAGTTCAAAGCAAATGCCATGAGAATAACCCAAAGAGAATTCAAGGAGATTACCTGTGTTAGAAACGCGATAACCTACACCGACAATCTGCAGTGTTACCTTAAATCCTTCAGAAACTCCAACAACCATGTTATTAACAAGAGAACGATACAATCCGTGGAAAGCATGACGCTGCTTAGGATTGTCACACATCAACTCCTTATTTTCTTCCATTGTCAACTTATCGTCCTCAAATGTAAGCTTGATAGCTGGATTTACATACTGTGAGAGTTCTCCCTTTGGACCTTTAACAGTTACAATGTCATCCTTATGAGTAATAGTTACTCCAGCAGGAATAATAATAGGCAATTTACCAATTCTAGACATTATATATCCTCCTTTAAATTAATATACATAACAAAGAACCTCACCACCTATTTTCATAGTGGCAGCTTCCTTATTAGTCATAACACCTTTAGAAGTAGATATTATCGCAATACCTAATCCATTAATAACTATAGGCATCTCTTTATAACCAGTGTACTTACGTAAACCTGGGCGAGACACACGCTTAAGGCACTGAATAGCACTAACCTTAGTTTCAGGATCATACTTTAGTGCAATCTTAATTGTACCTTGAGGACCATCCTCAACAAACTTGTAGTTGAGAACATAACCCTTGTCGAAGAGAATTTTAGTAATCTCTTTCTTCAAATTTGAGGCAGGAATTTCAACAACCTTGTGCTTAGCAGCGATTGCATTTCTCAACCTCGTCAGATAATCTGCTATTGGATCTGTCATAATTTAATTAAATTAATCGGGTCTTCCCGAAAATATTTAACACTATATAAAAAATTGAATTACCAACTTGCTTTCTTTACACCAGGAATAAGACCTGCTGAAGCCATTTCGCGGAACTGAATACGAGAAATACCGAATTGTCTGATATATCCTCTTGGACGTCCAGTAAGCTTGCATCTGTTGTGCAAACGAATAGGATTAGCGTTAGCTGGTATTGCCTGAAGTTTACGAGCAGCCTCGTATGCTTCCATAGGGTCACCAGTATTAACAATCTTTTTCAAAGCAGCACGTTTAGCTGCATATTTTGCAACAAGTTTAGCACGCTTAACTTCGCGAGCTTTCATTGAGTCTTTTGCCATATATATTATTTTTTAGCGTCTTTAAATGGTAATCCGAATCCCTTAAGAAGAGCATAAGCCTCTTCGTCAGTATTTGCAGAAGTAACAAATGTTATATTCATACCCATAATTTTATCAACCTGGTCGATATTTATTTCTGGGAAGATAATTTGTTCCTGAATACCTAAAGTATAGTTTCCGCGTCCGTCAAAATTGCTATTAATACCCTTGAAGTCACGGATACGTGGTAAAGAAACACGAATCAATTTCTCCAAGAACTCATACATGTTATTTCGACGTAGAGTTACCATTACACCAATAGGCATCTTCTTACGAAGTCTGAAATTAGAAATATCCTTCTTAGAAAGAGTTGCAACAGGCTTCTGACCTGTAATAAGAGCTAACTCATTCATAGCTATTTCAATAACTTTCTTGTCGGCAGTAGCCATACCAAGACCCTGGTTAACAACAATCTTCTTTAATACAGGTATCTGCATAGGAGAAGAATAGTTAAACTGTTTCATCAACGCAGGAGCAATCTGCTCTGCATATACATTTTTAAGATTTGCAGTAGTACTCATTAGATCTCCTCCCCTGATTTTTTAGAATAACGAACCAATTTACCATTTTCTCCAATTCTTCTACCTATACGTGTTGGCTTACCAGTCTTAGGATCAACAACATTAAAGTTAGAAATATGAATTGGTGCTTCTTGCTTAATAATACCTCCCTGTGGGTGCTTAGCACTAGGCTTAGTGCTTTTAGATACCATATTTACACCCTCGACTACAGCACGCTGCTTCTTAACAAGTACAGAAAGTACTTTACCTGTTTGGCCTTTAGAGTTGCCAGCATTAACGTAAACTGTGTCACCTTTCTTTATATGTAACTTACTCATTACTATAATATCCTTTATAATTAAAGTACCTCAGTAGCCAAAGAAACTACCTTCATATTAGCTGCACGAAGTTCACGAGCTACAGGACCAAAAATACGGCTACCTCTCATTTCTCCTGCATTATTCAG
>JAFTTD010000196.1 GCA_017466965.1 Bacteroidaceae bacterium | reverse complement strand
TTGCTGTATTTGTTCTTTGGGCTTTTTGACGACATTGGTTTTTAATTATGAAATAAGAATTATATTAAGGAGTTCAGAAGTTCAGTAGTTCCGGAGTTCAGACGTTACTTTGTCAATTATGAGTTATGAGTTCCTACCTTATAACCCACCAGCCTGATACAGAGGAGTTCAGACAACTCCATAATGTGTTCTTATTTTCTGTTTGCTCTTTCTATCAGTTCTTTTACTTTGTTGTTATACTCATCTGCGCTCATCAGTTGCTCTATTGTCATGTGCATACGCCATCGCCAATAATGACGTGGGTTTGAAGGTATGTTAATTCGTTCTGACATTGTGTCGGGATTGCGTAGTGATTCGTCTATTGACAACCAGTCTTGTAAAGAGAGCAGGCATAGCATTGATGGACTGAAGAGGTGTTTGCACACTATTTCTTCACAGAGCCATGCTGGAAGTGTCTCTGGAGCTTTTCCGTCTTTGTGAAGTGCGTTGTTGTAGAATCTTTGTGCGCGGTTCTTGTCTTCTTCCCACCATTGGCGCATGGTTGGCATGTCGTGTGTGGATATTGTGCTTACAGAACGGTAAGGGTTGTCCTGCAGTCTGCCGAATTCTAATCCGAAGGCTTTTGGCATTGTCTGGATTTCGAGGCTCAGTATGCGGAGCTGCTCCATTACCCATGCTACGCATTCCGGAACCATTCCGAGGTCTTCTGCGCATACGAGCATTCGTGTTGCTTGTGTGAGCATTGGCAGTTTCTTCATTGCTTCGTCATACCAGAACTTGCTGTGGCGATGATAGTAATAGTCGTCATACAGGTGGTCAAAGAATTTCTGTTCTGATTCTGTCAGTGACTTGTATATGAAACTGTTGTGCGCTGATATGCGAGGATGGTACATTGTAGGGTTGTCCTTATCTGCAATGAAAAGCACTTCGCTTACGAGTGAATATAGCCCTTCGCGCACACTGGCATTGTCTTCGTCTGTCTTCATCCAGAATGCTGACTGTATTTTGCGCTGAGTGTCGAACTCGGGCTTGAGGTTATATCTTCCGTCTTCTCGTTTGTCAAGATAGAGCAGCTTTATCATCTCGGTTTTGTAGTCGAAGATGTGCTTCAGCATCTCTTCTGTTATATACGGACGAGTCATTAGTTCGTTGTCGAAGTGGACACCGTAGCTTTCTATTTCTCTGACTGTCATTGGCAGAGAAGGGGAGAACTGGCCGAGCAGTCCGTGAACGGAATGGCTTGGGATGTCCCAGATTCTGAAGAATCCGAGCACATGGTCAATGCGGAACGCATCGAAATAGTCTGCCATTTTCTTGAATCTCTTTACCCACCAGCTGCATCCGTCTGCTTCCATAACTTTCCAGTTGTATGTAGGGAATCCCCAGTTCTGGCCATTTACGGAGAAGTCATCAGGTGGAGCTCCAGCCTGACTGTTAAGGTTGAAATAGTGTGGCTCAGTCCATGCTTCCACGCTTGTGCGACTTATGCCTATAGGTATGTCTCCTTTGATTACCACTCCGTGCTGATGTGCTGTGTTTCTCACTTCAAGCATCTGCAGATGGAGCTGATACTGGATGTAATAATGCAGTGCTATGTCCTTGTAGGCATCACTCTTCTTTGCAGAAAGTTTTTCAATTGCTTTTTTGTCATATACAGAGTGTTCCTTCCATTCCCAGAATACTGGTGTTTTGTATTTGTCGCGCAAATAGCAGAAGGCAGCATATGGAATGAGCCATTCTGAATTGTCTTTGAAGAATTTGCGGAATCCGGTTGTGGCAAGAACTTTTTCACCGTTCTGCTCGTATATTAGTTTCAGGTATTCGCTTTTCAGTTTGAATACTTGTTCATAGTCCATCTGTGGCAGGCGGTTTATTTCTTGTTGCCATATCATGAACTTCTCCATTTTCAGGCGGTCGTCAAGGCGTCCGAGCGCTGTAATGTCGCAATATATAGGGTTGAGCGCATATATGCTGATGGCATTGTATGGATATGAGTCCATCCATGTGCCGTCCATGGTGGTGTCGTTGACAGGAAGTATTTGTACGGCGTGCATTCCAGCTTTTGACGCCCAGATGGTGAATTTCCTCAAATCGCCGAAGTCGCCTATTCCGTAGCTGTTTTCTGAACGCAGTGAGAATACAGGCATTACTACTCCTGCACATTTCCATTTGGATATGTTGAATGATGGCAATGTGTCTGTCTTTTGCCAAACCTGCTTGTCTAACAGGTGTATGGAGTGAATGTGACGGTTCATTCCGTCTTCCCATTGGATGATGTTGTTGTCGTTGTCAACGATGACATACTTGTATTCCACTGGATAGTAAATCAGCGAAGCGTCAATATTGATAGCCCATTCCTGAAGGGCAATGGGGGTAAGGCGCACAGGAGTCTGCCAGTTGCCCATCTGAGGGATGTTTCCGGCTATGGCGAGATGTTCGTCTGCCTTAAGTCGTGGTTCAAGCACTCTGAGCTGTAATGTTTTGTTGAAATATGTCATTGGCGACTCTGCCTTGTGAGGGGCAATGCTGTCACTGTATGCAGAACTGAACAGTGGCAGGTTGTCAGGTATGCTTCTCCAAAGGTCGTCTGCGAGATATTGGTTGGCTGAATTGGTGAATTATATGATGTGTGGGGCAAGTTCCCATTCTGTCCAAACTAGCTTGCCTTCGTTATACATGGCATATTTGTATTCAGCTCGGCAGAAGTTGTCTGATGCTGTGTCTAATTCCTTTTCCCACAGTTTTCCGTCGTTTGTCATGAGCGGAATTTCAGAAGAATGGATGTCGCCGTTGTTACTGAACAGCGATAGCTGAACTCTGATTTCTTCTCCCCACTGTGTCTTGTACTCTATGCTGAAATGTATTTTCATTTGAAAAAACTTGTTTTTATGATGTTACTACGACATTCACGCCGTGCATAATTACTCTAATATCATACAAATATATGGATTTAAGATGAATTTATAAAGAACTTTGTGCGGATTTTTTATGTTAAAAAGTTTTTTTCCAGCAGTGCGCTGATTTTTCATAAATACTGCGCTGAAGTTTTATTTTCTCTGTGGTGTAATTGAAGTTTCAGTGCGCTGATTTTTCATGTGTTTTTAAGGGGTGTGTTCAGGTTGGCAAGTATGTTTATCTAAACTGATGAATGAGGGATTGGGGGATAAAATATAAAGCCAGATGCATACTTAGGTGGCAACTGGCTTTTTGGTGAAAAATTGTTTCTTGTTGTATGTTATGGTATCACTTCGCATTTCAGCCTTTCCTTGAACATGGCTGAAATCCGGCTCAGGCGGTCCTGGCTGAGAGGAGGTGTGTCGTTGAGAGGGTATGGAAGTCCAAGCTTTTCATATTTGTAAATGCCCATGGTGTGATAGGGCAGGAGTTCCAGTCTTTCAATGACGCTGAACCGGGACAGATATTCCGCAAGTTTGCTTAGGTGGTTGTCTATGTCAGTTAGTCCGGGAACTATTACATGGCGTATCCATGTGGGCTTTCCTATAGACTGCAGATGCTCCAGCATCTTATGGTTGTTGGTGCGTTTTGCCCCTGTTAGTCTGGTGTGCAGCTCGTCGTCTATTGTCTTGATGTCGAGCAATACAAGGTCAGTGTATTTAAGTGCACTACGTACTGATTCGTTGAAGATTGCTCCTGATGTATCAATTGCTGTATGAATGTTGTTTTTCTTGCACAACATGAAGAACTCTTCAACGAAGCTTGCTTGCATGAATGGCTCTCCTCCTGTTAGAGTAACTCCTCCACCGCCTTTTGAAATGAAGTTCTTGTATTTCTTCACTTCGTTGAGCAATTGCTCGGCAGTAAATTCGTATTCTGTTTCTGCATTCTGGTTCCACGTGTCGGGATTGTGGCAGTACAGACAACGCAGTGGACAGCCCTGCATGAATGCTACAAAGCGTATGCCAGGGCCGTCCACCGTACCGAAACTCTCAATAGAGTGTATTTTTGCCATGAATTATGTATCAGATAGACTGATTGATTGTTCTTGAAAGAACGTCAAGCTGCTGTTCGCGAGTAAGTTTCACGAAGTTTACGGCATAACCGGAAACTCGTATTGTCAGCTGCGGATATTTCTCAGGATGCTCCATTGCGTCAAGCAGAAGTTCTCTGTCAAACACATTTACATTTAGATGATGTCCGCCGTCTGGAGAGAAGAAACCGTCCATCAGGTTGACAAGGTTGCTGATTTTTGCATCTTCAGTCTTGCCGAGTGTGGCAGGAGATATTGCAAATGTGTATGATATGCCGTCGTTTGAATGCTGGAACGGAAGTTTTGCAACAGACGAAAGCGCAGCTACAGCTCCGCGAGTGTCACGCCCGTTCATAGGGTTTGCGCCTGGAGCGAACGGCATGCCTTTAGGACGGCCGTCAGGAGTGGCTCCGGTGTTCTTTCCGTAAACCACATTTGATGTTATGGTGAGGATTGATTGGGTAGGAACGGCATTTCTGTAAGTTTCATGCTGGCGCATGAACTCCATGAATTTTTCCGTAACCATAAGTGCCAGCTTGTCTGTGCGGCTGTCGTTGTTTCCGAAAGGAACATAGTCGCCTTCACGCTCAAATCCAACTGCAAGTCCGCGCTCGTCACGAACAATCTTTACCTTGGCATATTTTATTGCAGCCAATGAGTCTGCAACGATTGAGAGGCCTGCAATGCCGGTAGCTCGCGTGCGAATGACGTCGCCATCGTGAAGTGCCATTTCAAATGCCTCATAATCATATTTGTCGTGCATATAGTGAATGATTTTGAGGGCGTTCACATATACTTTTGCAAGCCAGCGCATCATTTGCTCAAACTTGCGCATCACTTCGTCGTAGTTGAGATACTCTCCAGTGATAGGTGCAAATTCAGGTGAAATCTGTTCTCCGGTTATTTCGTCGCGACCTCCGTTGATTGCATAAAGCAGACACTTGGCAAGGTTGGCGCGCGCTCCGAAGAATTGCATCTGCTTACCAATCTTCATAGGGCTTACGCAACAAGCAATGCCATAGTCGTCGCCATAGTCGGGACGCATGAGGTCGTCGTTCTCATACTGTATAGCACTTGTCTTAATTGACATCTTTGCACAGAAACGCTTCCAGTTCTCAGGCGCATTCTGGAACCAAAGTACGGTAAGGTTCGGTTCCGGAGCAGGTCCGAGATTTTCCAAAGTATGAAGAATTCGGTAGCTTGTCTTTGTTACCATAGAGCGTCCGTCAACTCCTTGTCCTCCAATAGATTCTGTCACCCATACTGGATCGCCGGAGAAAAGGTCGTTGTATTCCGGTGTACGCAAGAAACGCACGATACGAAGCTTTATAATAAGCTGGTCAATAAGTTCCTGAGCCTCCTGTTCTGTAAGCTTTCCCTCCTTGATGTCTTTCTCAATGAAAATATCGAGGAATGTAGAGATTCTTCCTATTGACATGGCTGCTCCGTCTTGGTCTTTTACCGCACCGAGATAGCCGAAATATACGTACTGAACAGCTTCACGTGCATTTTGTGCAGGACGGGTAACGTCAAAGCCATAGCTTGCGCACATCTTCACAAAATCCTTTAGTGCAGCAATCTGTTCGCTTACTTCTTCGCGCTGCTGTATGCACTCCTCAGTCATTTCTTGTATGTCGAGCCTGTCAAGGAAGCGCTTCTTTTCTTCAATCAGATTGTTCACACCGTAAAGAGCTACACGGCGGTAGTCTCCAATGATGCGTCCTCTGCCATAAGCATCAGGAAGTCCTGTAATGATGTGGGCATGGCGAGCAGCGCGTATGTCTGCTGTATATGCCGAGAATACACCTGCGTTGTGGGTCTTTCTGTAGCGTGTGTAAATTTCCTTGGTCGTAGGGTCAAGTTTGTAACCGTATGCTTCAAGGGCGCTTTCAACCATTCTGATACCGCCTTTTGGGAAAATGCCTCTTTTGAGCGGAGCATCAGTCTGAAGGCCGACAATCACTTCGTTGTCTTTGTCAATATAGCCAGCTCCGTATGTGTCGATGCTTTGAGGAAGTTTTGTTTCAGCATCGTAAACGCCCTTTTCTCTTTCAACTTTGAACATTTCGCTAAGTTTGCTCCAAATCTTCAAAGTCTTCTCTGTTGGTCCGGTAAGGAATGACTCGTCGCCGTCGTAAGGAGTGTAATTGTGCTGGATGAAATCTCTTACGTTGATTTCACGCTTCCAAATGAAACCATCGAAACTTTCTACGCAGTTAGTTAATTTCATAATAAAAGTTGCTTGTTGTTAATATTAAAAATTTGTTCTGTTTGCAAATATACGATAAACAAATGAATGTATAAAACTTCCACCATTGAATTTTTACTGCGCGATAAAAGTCTGAAATAATCATCTTTGCTGTGTCAAATTAGCAAAAGTGGCTTTATTTGATGTGAAATAATTAAATCCGTGCAATAATTATCTTAAAATGGCGTTATAGTGCTTGTAAAATGAAATTTAAAACGTATCTTTGCGTGCCCAAAATAGTGGACATCAAATGTTTCGTGTTTAATTATTTTATTTACGGACATTTGATGTGTGCTTTTTTGTGTGTGTAATAATGCATTTAGTGATTTTATAGAATGAGACAATTAAAGATTACCAAAAGTATCACGAACCGTGAAAGTGCTTCACTTGATAAGTACTTGCAGGAAATTGGTCGTGAAGACTTGATTACCGTGGAAGAAGAGGTGGAACTTGCCGGACGCATCCGCAAGGGTGACAGAAGAGCATTGGAGAAGCTTACACGTGCAAATCTGCGTTTTGTCGTTTCTGTAGCAAAACAGTACCAGAATCAGGGCTTGAGTTTGCCCGACCTCATTAATGAAGGAAATCTGGGCCTAATAAAGGCAGCTGAGAAGTTTGACGAAACACGCGGATTTAAGTTTATCAGTTATGCAGTGTGGTGGATCAGACAGTCCATACTACAAGCTTTGGCAGAACAGTCTCGAATTGTACGCCTTCCACTTAATCAGGTAGGTTCTCTCAACAAAATCAGTAAGGCTTTTTCTAAGTTTGAACAAGAAAACGAACGTCGTCCTTCATCAGAAGAATTGGCTGAAGAACTGCAGTTGCCTGTTGACAAAGTTGCAGACACTATGAAGTTCTCAGGTCGTCATATCAGTGTTGACGCGCCATTTGTTGAAGGCGAAGACAACAGTTTGCTTGATGTTCTTGTTAACGACGACTCTCCGATGGCTGACAGAAGTTTGGTTAATGAGTCCCTGTCTAAAGAAATTGACCGAGCGCTTGATACTCTCACTCCGAGAGAAAAGGACATTATCAGAATGTTCTTCGGCATTGGCGAACAGGAAAAGACTCTTGAGGAAATCGGTGACAGGTTTAATCTGACAAGAGAGCGTGTAAGGCAAATAAAGGAAAAGGCAATACGTCGTCTTCGTGGTGGTTCACGAAGCAAATTGTTGAAAACTTATCTTGGATAATTTATTTTTGGGGATTTTTTTATGGCTATGCGGACTGCAGAATTCTGTAGTTCGCATTTTTTATAACTTATTGTTACAGATTATTCGCATTAAATCCTTATTTTTGCAAAATTATAATGTGAGAAATAGAGTGTTGGATGAATAAGGAGAGTATGTGATACTTAAAACTAATGAACTTGAAACTTAATTTAAGATAATATATAAAGATGAAATTTTATAATTTAATTGTGCCTGCCATTGTGTGGCTTTTTTTCAATGTGTCTTTGTCTGCTGTAGAATTAAAAGGAAAAGAATCTGCTTCTGAAAAAAAGTCTGACAATACTGAAACTGTTTATATATTTGGAGTGGGAAGTTCTTTCAATGATTCTACTGTATATGTGAGTTCCATTTGTGAACTTTCAGATATTACTTTAGAAAAAAAGACAAAGTTCCTGCCTTATCGTGCCGAATTCAGTTTGCAGTTGAAGCAGTACCTTGAAGGGAATTTAGGAAATTTGCATCAGACATGCACTGTGTTCTTTTCAACAAACCAGAAAAAACTGCTTAAAAGATATAAT
>JAFTTD010000195.1 GCA_017466965.1 Bacteroidaceae bacterium | reverse complement strand
TCATTAGCGAAAAGATTACTGGCCCGTGGAAACATATTAAGATGAAGGGAGGAATACACGACTTGAGCGTCTTGTTTGATGACGACGGAAAAATATATGCCATATACAGCTATGGAAATGTGATGTGTGTAGAGCTGCATCCCGATATGAGCGGCATTGTGGAGGGTTCGGAACGTCTGATTATAGAAGAGGGCAATGTCGTAGGCGAAGGCCATCATATATACAAGATAGACGGATGGTATTATATCCTTAGCGCCGACTATGCTCCGATTGGAAAGATGACTTGCGCACGCTCAAAGAATATATATGGACCATACGAAATATGTGTTATCAGTGCAGGAGAAACATACGGCTATTATCCTGGCCACATGACGCAATATCGCGGACGCATTCCTAACGATGGTGACAGAATAGGCATAAATCCTCCTGACAAGAATGCGGTGGGATGTGCAACGATACATCAAGGAGGGATTGTTCAGCTTCCTAATGGCGACTGGTGGGGCGTGTCCATGCAGGACTTCCACAGCATAGGCCGCACTGTATGTCTGTCGCCTATTACATGGAAGAACGGGTGGCCTTTCTTCGGGCTTGAGGGCAATCTTGGACGTTCGCCACGAACATGGACAAAACCTGCTACAGGGGCACAGGTGGAACCTCACGGGCCTTATAAGCGCAGCGATGACTTCAGTTCCAATACGATGCAGAGGGTGTGGCAATGGAATCATAACCCGGAAGAATCAATGTGGAGCCTTACGAAGGGTGTGCTCCGTTTGAAGACTATGCCTGCAAAACAACTTCTGTGGGCAAGAAATACATTGACTCAAAGGGTTATTGGTCCTGTATCTACTACTACGGTAGAACTGAATGCCTCTAAACTGAAGGATGGGGATGTGGCAGGGCTTGGAAATATCAACATCCCATGCTCGTGGATTGGAGTTGTGAAGGATGGCAAGACTACTACGCTTCGCTGTTTTGATCAGCACAAGAATGATACTGTTGATACTCCTGTTACTTTGAATAAAGGCAGGGTATGGTTGCGTTTTGATGGCGATTTTGACAATGACAAAGGATATTACAGCTACTCAACTGACGGAACAAACTTTGTCAGACTGGGCAAGGATATTATGCTTGGTTATCAGCTCACCACATTCCAAGGTTCACGCCTTTCATTGTTTGCCTTCAACAAAAACGGCAAGAATGGCGGATATGCTGATTTTGACAATTTCGTTGTTGACGAACCGCTTGCTGACCGTTCAAAAAATATACCGTTGGGAAAGAAGGTGCGCCTGATAAATCTTGCTACAAATCGCCCTATGACATCTACTCGTCATGGTCATTTGTATGATACGCGCATTGAGGACAAATCTCCGGCAACTCATTTCTTGGTAATTGACAAAGGAGAGGGAAGGGTTGCTCTGCAGACTGCTGACGGAAAATATGTATGTATTTCGGGGGCCGGACTGACTTCTGATGTGCGTACTACTAAGGATGAAAGCAAGGCTGAACTCTTCATGTGGCAGGATATGCTGAGGAAAGAGTGTATGCTTCTTTCAATGAGCAACCATCTTTATATAGGCAAGGACCCTAAGAACGGAAACCCTTACGACTGTGAGTTCAAGGGGGCTGATCCGGCACGTACTAATGGAGCTGTCTTCCGTTGGGAAGAGGTGGAATGAAATAGGAGTTCTTTTTAATTAGGAATTAGGAATTAAGGAGTTAAGTAGTTAAGGAGTTAAGTTTTTTAGAAGT
>JAFTTD010000194.1 GCA_017466965.1 Bacteroidaceae bacterium | reverse complement strand
TTATCAGTCGTATAACTGAATTTTGGTATATATATATTCCATCCATAACGTTTTGCATATTCATGAAATGCGTTTCTTAATCCATTGTTAGCAGAAACACCGCCTGCAACAGCAACATGCTTAATTCCTGTGTCTTTAACAGCAAGACGCAATTTTTTCATTAGAATATCTACAACTGTGTATTCGAGGGAAGCCGCCAAATCTTCCTTATGGTGTTCTATGAAATCAGGGTCATCTTTCAACCAATCCTTTAGAGAATATAAGAAAGACGTTTTAAGGCCGGAAAAACTGTAATCATATCCCTGTATATTTGGACGTGCAAATTTATATGCCATTGGATTTCCTTTGCGGGCTAACTTATCAATAATTGGACCACCAGGATAACCTAATCCCATTACTTTTGAACACTTGTCAATAGCTTCACCTGCGGCGTCATCAATTGTTTGACCTAATATTGTCATTTTATTATATGCATCAACTCTGATTATCTGCGAATTTCCTCCGCTAACCAACAAACAGATAAAAGGAAATTCAGGCTGATTGTTGTCTGATTCATTTTCTTTTATGAAATGAGCCAGAACATGGCCTTGTAAATGATTAACATCAATCATAGGAATACCCATTGAACGAGCAAAACCTTTTGCAAAAGACACACCAACAAGCAAACTTCCCATTAGTCCTGGACCTCGTGTAAATGCAACTGCAGAAATATCTTCTTTTTTTATTCCAGCGCGTTTAATTGCCATATCAACAACCGGAACGATATTTTGTTGATGCGCTCTGGATGCCAATTCTGGTACAACCCCACCGTATTCTTCATGGACAGCCTGACTTGCTGTCACATTCGACAATAAAATATCATCTTTTAATATAGCAGCTGAAGTATCGTCACAAGATGATTCTATTCCTAAAATATACATAAATAATGAATTATATATTCTTCAATTAAATTAAAAAAATGTTTTTTAATGACTCAGAATTTCCAATCCTTCATCAGTCATAACAAAAGTATGTTCCCATTGAGCACTTGGAAGTTCATCTTCTGATACAACAGTCCATTCGTCATCTTCGTCAACAAACACTTCCCAGTTGCCCATGTTTATCATTGGTTCAATAGTAAAGACCATTCCTGGAACAAGAAGCATGCCTGTATTCTTTTTGCCGAAATGTTCAACATCTGGCTCTTCATGAAATTCTAGCCCTATTCCGTGGCCGCATAAATCTCTAACTACGCTAAAACCATTCTTATGTGCATGTTTTTGAATAGCATTACCAATATCGCCAATAAATCCCCATGGCTTAGCTGCATTCATACCAATCTCCAGACATTCTTTAGCAACATCAACTAATTTCTGTTTCTCTGAAGATGTCTTTCCTATAACAAACATTCTTGATGCATCACTGTAATACCCATCCAATATTGTTGAAACATCTACATTCACAATGTCGCCAACTTCAAGGATTTCATCTTCATTTGGAATTCCATGACATACAACCTCATTTATGCTTGTGCAACAACTTTTTGGGAAACCTTCATAATTAAGTGGTGCAGGAATCGCCCCATGTCCAACAGTATATTCATATACCAGCCTATCAACTTCAGCAGTGGACATTCCGGCACATATTTTTGATGAGACATAATCCAATACACCAGTATTAATAACACCACTTCTTCGAATACCTTCTATTTGTTCCTGAGTTTTTATCATGTAAGGTTTAGGAACAAGATGTCCACGATTTTGAAAGCTTAATATCTTCTTGTCAAAGTCTGTTAATTCTTTTCCTCGTGGTATAGTCCAATTACGAGGATATTTTTTCAAGCCCATAAATCTTCATTTTATATTTCTACAAAGATACGCCCTTTTTTCTTAAAAATATTCATAACATAGCCAATTTTCAGGTCAAAGAGTATTAATATAAGTTTCTTTTTGTACTTTTGCGGTAAATTAAACTTAAATAATAAATCATAATGAATAAATTAAAATTTGTATCCTATATCATTCCTTTTTCATTGATGATGTTTTCATGCAGTGAAAAAAAGACTGAAACAAAACAACAAACATTTATTCCTGTAGTTGAAGAGTCTGTTACTCCTGAAACCCTATCTCTTCAAACTTTCACAAATAGCGATTCTATAATAGTAAATGGAATAAAATATATTTATAAATTCAAGTTTGCTTCATCTGATTCGCTTCCTGTTATTACTAATTCAATGAATCAGAAGTATTATGACAATTATGTTAATCTTTCCATAATTCGAAATAATAAAACTATATTCAATAAGAGATTTACTAAAAACACATTCAAGAGTATTATACCATCAAAGTTTTTCCAAACATCTGCTTTAGTAGGTTTTAATTTTAACTTTAATAAGATGGATAAACATGATGCATTCTATTTTGTTGCAAGTGTAGGTGATCCAGACCCAAGCTCTGAAATGAATTTCCCAATAGAACTAACCATAAGTCCTGATTTTAATGTCTCTTACAAAGAAGCTGTTGAAACGCAACCAACAAGCACAGGGCTGACTATTGACCCTGATACAGAAGGAGGTGTTTAAGCTCTATCCAATAATGATAGATTAGTTTTAATTATGTGCAAAACAAACAGGAGGAGAAAAACATTTCTCCTCCTGTTTGTTTTGTGTTTCTATCTTCTATTTTATAGCAACTTTATTTTTGCCAATAATGTAGAAGCCTGGTTCCAAGTATATGGTTTCACTTCCTGAAACAGTATAATTACCAATGTTCATTCCTGAAGCATTATATATCTGAACTATAGTATTTCCATCAGCAGTAATAATTACGCCTCCATCTATAACTTCAACATCAACATCTTTATTATCTGATATTTCTGTTATAGATTCTATGCCATTGATTATAGCATCTGTAGGTCCGGTATATGTCAATCTGAAGTCGTCTGCTTTGTACCAATGTCCTGCACGAACTCCAATCTGCAATTCTCCATTTTCCCCAATTTCAATGCTGTCAATTTGAGCTTCAGTCATATAGAACTTGCCAAATTTATGCGCAGGGGTTACAGATTCTTTTTCACCTGCAAACAAAGTTATTGTATTTCCAGTATCAGTTCCAAGTTTTGCAGTTAATGTATATTTACCAGGAATTAAACCTTTAATGACTTGGCTTATTTCAATTCCAGTAGAATCAGTAGAATTCACGTTGTATAAAAGATTATTTCCATCAGCTCCTACACCTTTATACATTGGATTTGTTGCACTCTTAACTGTAGCAATTCTTGAATCACCAACAGTCCATCCTTTAATTCCACTTTCTTCAAATGAAGGATTTACAATCATGTTTGTGAAATCAATCATAACATCACCGCTTTCATAATTAACATTCATTTTAAGATTTTCTGCACAAGACAACAAACTTGCAACAGAATTTTTAATGTCGGTAGCAGCATCATAAACTTGATTTGTGAAGATTTCTTCCGCTTTGATTATTGAATCCAATAATGCAGCAGCAGCTTCTTCAGTTATTACACCATTAAAATCATCAAGAGTTTCATAACATGTAGATATTGCTTTACCTAAATCAAGGTATAATGGGTCTAATACGATAGATGAATAAGCTCTGAATTCACGCTTATTCTTCTTGTCTTGGAAAAATCCTCTCATAGCCTCTACTTCTACACCAGCTTCAACAGGCTCAAACATTTGTTTTTCTTCAAAGTTTATTAAAAAGGCGTTTTCTGTAGTTGTAGTATTTACAAATGTACCAACAAATGCTGTATCTACATTTGCAACAGGTTCTGTTACAACCTCAGTGTTAGTGCCAGTCAGATATTGTTTGTCTTTAGAAGTTGTTATAACAAGATATGTCTGTCCTGCTTCTAATGTTTTTACGTTAGTTGTCTTTCCGCTTATACCAGCAGTATTGTGAGAGTCAATTCTTCTCGCCAATATACCGTCAGGAACATCTAATTTGCATGGTGCAGTTAACAAATACCATTAATTAGGTGTTTGGCATATATTAAGAACAACGTTCTTAGCAGTAAAAGAAGATTGTGGAATAAAGTTGCTTCCGACACTTAGTTCTAATTTTTCACAAGAAAGAGATTCTTTTTTGATAA
>JAFTTD010000193.1 GCA_017466965.1 Bacteroidaceae bacterium | reverse complement strand
TATTTTCTCTTTGCTTATTAAAGAAGTGCACTCCCTTGATATTCTTTCTGAGAATTCATGCAGAATATTTAGCTCTGCCTCCTGATGCCTTATTATGAAATCAGCTGCAGCTGTAGGAGTTTTTACTCTTGTGTGCGCAACAATGTCAACAATAGTATCATCACGTTCATGCCCTATACCAGAAATAACAGGCAATGGAAACTGGGCTATATTTTCTCCTAATGCAAGTGTATCAAAGCCATAAAGGTCAGAGGCTGCTCCTCCTCCTCTTATTATTACTACTGCATCCCAATCATCCATTTCTTTTGCAATACAGTCAAGAGCCTTTATCACACTACTTTCAACACCATCTCCCTGCATTGTCGCCGCGAACAATTTGACTTCAAATTTCAGGCATTTATTATTACCCTCCAATTGCTTAATGAAATCTCCGTACCCTGCAGCTGAAGCAGATGAAATAACAGCTATGCGCTGCAGAAGCCTTGGCAGTTCCAGGTCTTTGTTCATTTCAGCAATACCTGCTTTTTCTAAACTACGGATAATATCCTGCCTCTTTCGTGCAATATCACCTAATGTATATGTCGGATCAATGTCTGTGACATTCAAAGAATATCCATAAACTTCATGGAAAGTGAGCTCTACACAAACTAGCACCTGCATACCTGATGCTAATTGACGTTTTGTGCTGTTTTCAAAATACGGTCTAAGAATAGCCCATGTGTTTGCCCATATTTGCCCACGCGCCTTTGCAACAAGCGCATTGGATTTTTCGTCCTTTTGCACAAATTCAAGAAAACAATGTCCCCTATTCTGTTGCACTTCGCCTAATTCAGCTTTCACCCAGTATCTGTCATACAGAACAGTATCAAAAGCGGAACGTACAAGATTATTCAATTCATAAAGCGACAATGGAGCAGACATCATTTACACGAAATTATTAAAGAAATGTTTTTACAACTGCTAATTATAATTTAGGAAATTTTCCTGTTAATATATTCTTGAATTTATCAAAGGAACTTTCGGCATAGCTCAGTTCGTAGGGGGCTATATGCAATGAGAGTTGGCTTCTCAAACCTTCAAGGCTGAAATACTCACGTAGCAGACTTGCCATATTATAAGACATATCATCATTCTTTTTCATTATAAACAGGCAACATTGACGCGCTAAAGACTGGTTATCTTGTACTTGTTTAAGGGTTTTGAACAATACAAAATATGTCAGAAGACTTGTTTCCTTAATTAGAACAGATATTTTATTTCGTTCATTTTCAATACCGAAAACATCAAAAAAATCATTAATTTGCTCTTCTGTTCTAAGAAAAGGTATAGCTATGGAAACAAGCTTCAAAGACGCTTCTGGCATATTATTCTTCATATAAGAAGCAACTTCCGCAGCCTCTTTGCATCTTACAACAAGGACTTTCTTTTCAACCAAGTTTTTTACAGCTACAACACATGGCAAAAACGCCTGCTTTTTATATTTTATAAGATGAAGCAATGACTCCCAAAAGTCTTCGTTAGATAATTCAGGAAGAATTTTCTCACGGACAAAAGACTCGGCTTTCCTAAACTCTGAATGTGAAAGTGAATCAAGATAATTAGAGAGTCTTCCCCAATCCTTCCCTTCT
>JAFTTD010000192.1 GCA_017466965.1 Bacteroidaceae bacterium | reverse complement strand
TTCTCTGCTGTTAATGGCCCGTCTGATTTTCGGACTTTTGTTTCTTAATCATGGCGTTGAGAAGTGGATGGATTTTGACAAACTCTCTTCAACCTTTCCTGACCCTTTGGGGATAGGAGGCGAAATATCGCTCGTGCTTGTTATCTTTGCTGAATTGTTTTGTTCTGTTGCTTTTATATTCGGCTTTCTCTATCGTCTGGCTCTCATTCCTATGGTAGTGGCTATGACAGTTGCTTTCTTTCTTGTCCATTCCGGTCAGCCTCTTGCTGAAAAGGAATTGCCGTTGCTCTATCTTGTGATTTTCGTTCTTATGTATATGTCTGGTCCAGGCAGGTTTTCCATTGACTCGTTGTTGAGAGAGCGTTATGAGAGCATTTGTTGTGCCAAAGGCAGAAAGGCAGATAGCCATAAGCAAAACATGAATCATTAGATACGTCTCTTTTGTTGTAGTCTGTTGTCCTTTAATATGTGTCCGGCTAATTAAGATTCATGGGAAGGCGTGGGGTGTTCCTCGCCTTCTTTGTATGAAAGTGGATATATAGGCTTTACTGCTGTCTTTTCTCTGATAATGAGATGGTTACTATATTCATTTAGGCTTTCTGAAAGTCAGCGCAGTGCGAGTGGAATTTCAGTGTGGTGGAAATTGGGATTCGGTGCGGCAGAATTGAATTTTCGGCACAGTGAATTCTAATTTATGGTATTTTCATGTGTCTTTTGGTTGTTTTGCGTGTTTTGGTTACCTTTGTTGAAGAAATGATTTGTTCGTTTGGTGCATGAAAAGACTATTGCTGTTCAATTGTTCAAATGACATGGCGCTTTCATTGGATTGTCGTCAGTATTTTCCTCCTAAGCAAATTATGCGGATGGAGGATGATTTGTCCGTATTGCCGATTTGGTGGGCTGATGATGGAGATGCCGTAATAGTGACTGATGTCAATGAGGCGTATGCTTTTGTTGACAGTTATCGTGAGTTTTTATCGTCGAACGGAATATGCGCGAGTTCAGGTATTCTGCCTGATGTTGTGTTTACAGACTGGAATGAAGGCTATCATAAATTGTCTCAGCGTACGGGTTGTGAGTTCGTGCCTTCTCCATGGGGGTGGAGCAGGGCTGTAGCTGAACGTTTCCGTAGGTTTGGGGTTCCAGGCGAGTTGATGCCTGCTGATTCAGCTCTTTCTCTGTGGCGCAATTTTTCTTCAAGGGAATTTGCAGTTGGTTATATACGTGAATTTATTGGGGAGGCTGAAAAAGACGAATGGGGAAATGGGCTTGTTGGCAGAAGGATGAAGTTCTGCAAGTCGGCAAAAGAAGTGTGTGATACAGATTGGGACTCTGCTAAACAGCTTATTTTTAAGCCTTTGTGGTCGAGTAGCGGACGTGGGATAATGGTTTCTGACGTTAGTCTTGGAAATAAGACTGTTGAAAGACTTTCATCTTTATCAAGGATGCATGGTGGCTTTTTGGCTGATGTGCTGTATGATAAGATGCTTGATTTTGCAATGGAGTTTGAAATTCGTTCTGATGGGACTGCTGAATACACCGGTCTGTCAGTGTTTGATGCAGCTGCCGATGGAAGGTATGGAGGCAATTTTGTTGAGCCGGATGAGTGTTTGCGGTCAAGAGTTTCAGGGCATATAGGTGTTCAGACTTTTGACAGGTTGCTCAAAATGCATGCTCGTTTGCTTTCTGAGAGATTGGGCGGAAACTATGCCGGACCTGTTGGTATAGATATGATTGTTGCAAAAAAAGAGGGACGGACTGTTGTCCATCCCTGTATTGAGATTAATTTGCGCATGAACATGGGAATACTTTCAAATCATTTGTTTCGTCGTTTCAGTGCTTTTTCAAATGCTTTTGTGCGTGAGGACGGAACGAACGGTTCTGTCGTGAATTTGTATTCGCCTATTTCGATACCGCTTGTTCCTACTCGCATGAGCGGGTTCAGTGCGCGGTTGACTGCCGGTCGGTTCATGCTTTCATCTTCCTGAGCCGCCTGGCTCTCATTGCCGAAGCGGTCGGATGCTGTGACTGCAAAGAATCGCATTGCGGATGAGCGTCCGGACAGTACTGCATTTGTTCCTCTTACTCTTGTTGCTAATATGTTTTCCGGTTTGCTTGTATCTACAGGATATGAGTTTGAACCGTAAATGTTGAAGAAGATATATTCCCCATTGTCATTTTGCGTTTCTGCTCCCTCTGGATGATTCCAGAAAAGCATGCCTTCATGGTATCGCAGGTTTGATGGCGGAAGTGACGGCATTGTGTCGTTGGTCCATGACATAGGCGGCTGCAAAGCAGGATAGGGGAAGAACTCTTCTGTTGCAGCGTCGTAAATGCCTTTAAGGTTGCGTGTGAAATAATCGCTTCTGTAGAGAGCCATCCCTCCTGTTGTGCTGTTTCGTGCAGTGTGCATTTGGCCTCTCACATC
>JAFTTD010000191.1 GCA_017466965.1 Bacteroidaceae bacterium | reverse complement strand
TCCCTTCGTCTATCGGTTAGGACGAGAGATTTTCATTCTCTAAAGAGGAGTTCGACTCTCCTAGGGACTACCACCGAAAGCTGAAAAGCAAGAATCCAACTAATTTAGAAATTAAAAAAAGAACAAAATAAGAAATGGCAAATCACAAATCAGTGCTTAAGCGTATTCGTCAGGCTGAAAAGAGAAGACTGCACAATCGCTACTACGCAAAGACAATGCGTAATGCTCTTCGTAAGCTTCGCGCTTCAAATGACAAATCAGAGGCTACAGAGATGTACCCAAAGGTACAAGCAATGTTAGACAAGTTGGCTAAGAAGAATATCATTCATTGGAAGAAGGCTGCAAACCTCAAGTCAGGAGCAATGAGCCACATAGCAAAGCTTGCTTAATAGCTATTAAGTGAATTAATTACAACTTAAGCTATATTCACATACCGGATTCGAACGAATTCGGTATTTTTTTGTATTTATGCACATACATCTTCATCCTCTATGGACAACAACGCAGGCTCAATAGAAATTTAACGTTCCTCCTTAACTTACAAACAAAGCATTTCATAATTACACAGCAGAAAAAAAACACTAAGGCACATCCATACGCAGCCCATTAATGAACACAGAATAGCCAGCCATTTGTACCACAACCTAAACAGTCCGACTCTCCCGCAAGGCTAAAAATTGAGAAGAATTTATATATACATATAATTTCATAAGTCAAAAAAAATCAGTAAATTTGTAGCGTTAAAAGACGAATGAAAAAATGGAAGAAATCATTAATAGCGGAGAGAATTATTCCGCGAGTAACATACAAGTACTTGAGGGGCTTGAAGCTGTACGCAAACGTCCAGCCATGTATATTGGAGACATAGGCGAGACAGGTTTGCACCATCTTGTTTATGAAGTTGTTGACAACTCTATTGACGAAGACCTCGCAGGATTCTGTACTCATATAGTCGTAATAATCAACGAGGATAATTCTATAACAGTACAGGACAATGGCCGTGGAATACCTGTTGACATGCACGAAAAAGAACATCGTTCTGCCTTAGAAGTTGTTATGACAGTACTTCACGCTGGTGGCAAATTTGACAAAGGTTCATATAAGGTATCAGGTGGTCTGCATGGAGTTGGTGTAAGCTGTGTTAACGGTCTGTCTAAAAGAATGCTTTCACAAGTATTCCGTGATGGAGCAATTCATCAGCAGGAATATGCTTATGGAAAACCTTTATATGATGTCAAGAAAGTAGGTGAAACAGAATTACGTGGTACTCGCCAACAATTTTGGCCAGACGACAGCATTTTCATCACGACTACTTACAAATACGACATTTTGGCTAATCGAATGAGAGAATTAGCATATCTGAATGCCGGTATTACAATTACATTAACAGATTTACGCATTGATGTAAACGCAGAACAAGGTATTGAAGGAATACGCAAGGACACATTCCACTCAGAAGGAGGACTAAAGGACTTTGTGCGCTATATAGACTCAAACAGGACTCATTTGTTTGATGATGTCATATATCTGAATACAGAGAAACAAGGAATTCCTATTGAAGCCGCTATAATGTATAAAACTTAATATAGCTAGAACCTCAAATAATACGTCAACAATATCAACACAATAGAAGGCGGTACACACCTTACAGGATTCCGTTCTGCTCTAACACGTGTTCTAAAAAAATATGCCGAGGACACAAAAGTTCTTGAAAAATTAGAAAAACAGAAAATAGAAATCAGCGGAGAAGACTTTAGAGAAGGTCTTACAGCTGTTATATCTGTAAAAGTTGCAGAACCACAGTTTGAGGGCCAAACAAAAACCAAATTGGGCAATAATGAAGTTGCAGGCGCTGTCAACCAAGCTGTAGGAGAAGCATTGACATACTATTTGGAAGAGCACCCTAAAGAGGCAAAAATGATTGTTGACAAGGTTGTTCTTGCAGCAACTGCTCGAGTAGCAGCAAGAAAGGCCCGTGAAAGTGTGCAAAGAAAGAGCCCTATGACAGGCGGCGGCCTACCAGGAAAATTAGCGGACTGCTCAGACAAGGACCCCGCAAACTGCGAGATGTTCATTGTTGAGGGAGATTCAGCCGGTGGTTCTGCTAAGCAAGGACGTAACCGCCATTTTCAGGCAATACTTCCAATCAGAGGTAAGATATTCAACGTAGAGCGCGTAATGTGGCACAAAGCATTTGAGCATGAAGAAGTAAACAACATAATACAAGCTCTCGGAGTGAGATTCGGTTTGGATCCAACAGACAGTAAAGAAGCAAACTACGAGAAACTACGTTATTACAAAACAATAATCATGACCGATGCCGACGTCGATGGTTCACACATCGACACGCTCCTTATGACGCTGTTCTATCGCTACATGCCACAACTTATCCGCGATGGCAGACTTTACATCGCGACACCGCCACTATACAAGTGTACAAAAGGTAAAATAAGCGAGTATTGCTATGACGAGAATGCGCGCTTACGTTTTATAGAAAAATATGGCGACGGAATTGAGGGCAGCATAAAGACACAGCGATATAAAGGTCTTGGTGACATGAATCCAGAACAGCTTTGGGAAACAACAATGAACCCTGAAACACGTTTGTTGAAGCAAGTCACAATTGACGATGCGGCAGAAGCTGACCACACATTCTCAATGCTTATGGGAGACGATGTTGCTCCACGTCGCGATTTCATTGAACGCAATGCCACATATGCCAATATTGACGCATAAGCAGGTTGTATATTAAGTCTTATATAAATCAAAAAGCCAACGTACTGAAATATCATTCAATACGTTGGCTTTTAATTTTTGACAATTATAAAACTACCCTAATAGTTTTTTAACACAAGCAGAAATCGCTTTACCATCAGCAAGACCTGCTAATTTCTTAGTAGCAACACCCATAACCTTTCCCATCTCCTGAGGTGTAGTTGCCCCGACTTCAGTTATAATTTCTTTAAGTCTCATCTCAAGTTCTGCCTCATCAAGCTGTTTAGGAAGATATTCTTCAATAACTACAACTTGCGCCATTTCTTCTTCAGCAAGGTCCTCACGCCCCTGTCCTTTGAACACTGCAGCTGATTCACGTCCTTGCTTAGCAAGTTTCTGCAAGATTTTCAATGCAGCATCATCAGAAAGTTCATCATTTGCACCTGGTGCTGTTTTAGCTTCAAGAAAATACTTTTTTACATTTCTAAGCGTATCTCTACGAACAGCATCTTTTGCCTTCATTGCGGCCACGATGTCTGCACTTATTTGTTCAAATAATGCCATAAATACAAATTTAATTATGAAAATGTTATTACTGACGCCATGCTATTTATCGCATTCATGCTTTCATTTGCACGATCAGATATTTGCTTAAGCGTTTCTTTAGTTCTCTTATAAGTAGGAGAAGTTTCAACCATACTGATTACATCATCATTGTCAAGGTCTTCCTCCGAAAATATATAGTTATATGTTATACGACGTATGCTTGTTCCTTTCTTATCTGGTCCATATATTTGATTTCTGCGCAGCTCTCTTAAAAGTTTCGCCTCATCCTCCTGCGCCTTAACCTTCTGAGCTTCCGCATCTCTTTTAAGAATACGCTCGTTCATACCATCAGCATCAATACATTCCACTCCAAAACCTGTAGCAAGAATTGTAACCTTCACTTTATCCTTAAGGGAAGGATCAATGGAAAGTCCCCACTTTGTTTCAACATCCTGAGTCATGATTCTCTCCATAAACTCATGCACTTCGTTCATCTCGTCCATCATGAGCGTAGCTTCACCTTCATCTCCACAAAATGATATGCGTAAAAGGATCTTTTTAGAACGATATATATCATTATTATTAAGCAGAGGAGAATTGAGCGCATCATTGATAGCTTTAGTCACACGACCTTCACCCGAGCCATAGCCAGAGCTCATTATTGCAACGCCACCATCCTTCAGCACAGTACTTACATCATTGAAATCAAGATTTATTATTCCGTGCATTGTTATAATTTCTGCAATACTCTTCGCTGCATTACAAAGTGTATCATCAGCCTTGGCAAAAGCATTAACCACTGAATAATCCTGATAAATCTCACGAAGGCGTTCATTGTTGATAACAAGAAGGGCATCAACATTTCTGCTCATCTCCTCAACTCCGTCAAGCGCCTGGTCTATCTTACGATTGCCTTCCCAGCGGAAAGGTATAGTTACAATACCAACAGTAAGCAGTCCCATATCCTTCGCTGTTTTTGCAATCAAAGGAGCAGCACCCGTTCCTGTTCCACCTCCCATACCTGCAGTGATAAAGACCATCTTTGTCCCATCATTTAGCATTTTCTTTACTTCTTCGATTGATTCCTCTGTTGCTTCGCGAGCTTTCCAAGGTTTGTTTCCTGCACCTAATCCTTCTGTACCAAGTTGCAATTTTTCAGGTACAGGAGAATCTTGCAAAGCCTTGTTATCAGTATTGCACACAACGAAAGTTACATCATGGATACCCTCATTATACATGTGGTTAACAGCATTGCCACCTCCACCGCCAACACCTATAACCTTTATTATGCTATTTGTTCCTCTTTGGAAATTGAATATATCAAGTTTTTCGTTACTATCAGCCATATAAGAATCGTGTTATTTAATTTTATTAAAACCTAATTGAACTGCCCAAATCATTCTATCCAAATCAATCATCATTAACCAAATCTCCCAATGTTTTCATTACCTTGTTCATCCAGTTGTTTTGTTTTTTGGTAACTTCAAGAAGTTCTGACAATTCATGCACATTTGTTCTTAGTGTATCAGCAATATCCTTTGCCTCATTAACACTAAGTTTGTATTTATCCTTTGTTTCAAGAGCCGATATGCACTCTTTATATTCATCATTGAGAACATCCAAAGAAACATTAAGCATGTCTGATATTTCACGACGGACCTTTTTGTCTTTTCCTTCTTTCTCAAGAGACACCTTGGCAGCCTTTATTTTCATTATGTTCTCTCTAATTTTAGCCTTTATAGCATCCAGTTTTGCAGACATTGCTGCATCAGCCTCATTTTCTTTCAGTATTTGTCGTTTTTTCTCTTCTTCTTGCTGCTGCTTGAATATATCATTAGTACCATCAAAAGAGTCTCCTCCGCACGCAACTTCACCAGAAAGAAGCAATGATAATATAGTATTATGCATAGCATCATCAACAACAAGATTAGTTACCGAACTATTCTTAATGATCGGCTGACCAAGGCCTTTAGCAACACGCACCTTGTCAACATTAATGCTTTTTGCAAAAGCCTTGTCTATATCTTTCATGTTTGCTCCACCACCGGTGACAACCATACCTGCAAGAAGTTTGTCGTCATAGTTAGAGTTGTTTATCTGGTTTCTGACATTCGCAATAATCTCATTCACTCTTGCTTCTATAATCGCTTGGATATTTGATATTTCTATCGAGCGGCCATCAGAAGACGTATAAGTCTTATTATCAGCCTCATCCATATTATCCTGCCCTTCTACGCGAATAACGCCATATTTTATTTTTATATCTTCCGCTTCTGATTCCTCAAGCTGAAGTGTCATCAGATCCTGAGTTATATTATTAGTTCCAAGCGGAATTGTCACCAAATGACGAAGAATATTATTCTTATATATACTTACAGTAGTTGTACCAGCACCAAGATCAACAAGAGCACAGCCCGAACGTTTTTCTGTATCTGTCAAAACATAATTTGCCAACTGATATGGAGCCAACATCATGTCATCCACTATGTCAACATGGGTATTAGCGAAACAAGTACGAACATTTGTACAAAGAGTCTTACGTGCTATCACATTCAAGAATTCACCTACAACATTAGTGCCCATCACTCCTACAGGATCAGAAACAGCATTCTGGTCAACAATAAATTCCTGAGGAATATTTGTCAGCACCTCACAATCAGAGAAAGGAATATCATAACTTTCGTCATGTATCGAATCTATAACTTCATTAGTAATATAGCTCTGAGTAAACAGATTACGTTTTACTTGACATTTATATGAACGCACAGACTGTCCTCCTATACCTACATACGCCCGATTAATCTTTGTTTTCAAAGATGTCTCCAATTTTGCAATAATATTATTAATGCATTGGTAAGTCTTTTCGATGTTGTAAACAATTCCACGCTTTATGCAAGCAGTGGTTTTTTCTTCCGCATAAGCCAGTATCTGCATTGTACCGTCTTTCTTACGTCCGGCAATTCCTGAAATCTTCGATGATCCAAGTTCTATCGCCACTATAAAATCCTTGTCCGTAGGTGCCATATTTGTTATTTCTTATGTTTTGTACAAATTATCTGATTACTATATTCAACACTTATTCTTTCATATTTGTTCCATCCCACCGTAGTAATAGCCTTAGAATAGAACACTTTCAACCTATTCAATTTTTCATTAAAATCATCCAGAGTGCCAAGATACACTATATGATTTCCCACTCTCGGCACAAACTCTGCAACACGTTTACCATCTGAGTCAAATGAAATATGTATCTGTTCTATCTGATTGTTCCAGAATTCATCATTTTTCAGGATATTTCCTACTTTTGAAAGTTCCTTTTGAGCATAAACACTATCAATACACCCTGTCACAGTTACAAGATTTGAGGCATAATTAGTATTTGGTATCGCATCACCATCTTCGTCTATAAAATATCCCGTTGCATTTTCTGGCAATATATATACCACTGGTTTGCGTTGTTTTATATCAATACAGAATTTTCCGTCTATAGATTTATAACACTGAACTTCTTTTATGAAATTATTTTCACTTATAAGCGATTCTATCTTTCTCGTATCAACATTATTCATCAACATCCCCTTTGGATAAAGCTGATGTGATTTAAGAACGTCCTCTATATTTTTTTTATTTACAAAACCTGCATCTTTATCATCCAAGAAATTGAAAACAACCTCATTGCAAACAGACTCTACATCCGCATCAGACATAGAAACCATAGCAAACAACAAATATGCAGCCAATCCCAATGTCAAAATTGAGACAGACATGAACTTCAATATTTGCTTAATCTTAGTTTTATTCATTTCTTGCGTAAACATTTAGAATTCAGTTCCTCTTGTTAACGAATTATCTCTTGCTAAGAATATCTACAATTTTCGGAACATAATTTTCAATATCGCCAGCACCAAGAGACAGAAGAACATCAAAATCACCTTCAGCTACACACTTCTCAACATCCGATTTACTGATAAGGTGTTTTTCCATATCAGCACGAAGATTATCATATATAATCTCACTGCTAACTCCAGGAATTGGTTCTTCTCGAGCAGGATATATATCTAACAAATAGACAACATCCAAGAGCGAAAGACTTTTTGCAAACTCTTTATAGAAATCTCTTGTTCTCGTATATAGGTGAGGTTGAAATATCGCAGCTATTTTCTTGCCCTCATAAAGCTCTTTTACAGACTTAATACTTTGTTCTATCTCGTGCGGATGATGCGCATAATCACTCAAAAAGACAATACGGTCATTTTTGATTTTAAAATCAAAACGACGATCTACACCCCTAAAGCTATCCATACCAGCCCGCAATTCTTCATCCGTTGCCCCACATAATTGAGCTAAAGCCATTGCAGCCACAGCATTGTCTATATTGATGCTAACAGGAACGCCAAGCTTTACATTTTCAACTACGCCAGAAGGATATACAAAATCAAAAATAATCTCACCATTTCCTATACGGATTTCAGAAGCATGGTAATCTCCTTCAGTACGTGAATATTCATATACCTTCACACCTTTCTGCACATCTACAGTCATTTCAAGTCCTTTGTGAACAATCAGAGCGCCACCGGGCCTTATAAGACTGCTATATTTACGAAAACTTTCAAGATAAGCTTCTTTTGTGCCATATATATCTAAATGGTCTGGATCTGTAGATGTTATCACACTCATATACGGATTCAGCCAATGGAAAGAGCGATCAAATTCATCCGCTTCTATCACCACATATTCTCTTTTTTCAGACAAGAGATAATTAGTGCCATAATTTTTTGAAATCCCTCCAAGGAAAGCATTGCATTTCAAATGTGACTGATTAAGCAAATGCGCAACCATTGTTGAAGTTGTTGTTTTTCCATGAGTTCCAGCCACACATATACCTTTATGAGAATCTGTCAACAAGCCCAAAACCTCAGCTCGTTTACGAATATCAAATCCTTTTTCACGGAAATACACCAATTCTTCATGGTCCTCAGGAATGGCAGGTGTAAATACTACAAGTGTAGAATCTTTTTCCTTAAAGCAATCAGGAATCAGTGCAACAGACTCTTCAAAATGTATCTGCGCGCCTTCCTCCATAAGTTTATTAGTCAATTGAGTAGGAGTTTTATCATATCCTCCAACATTATACCCCTCAGAAAGGAAATAACGAAGCAAGGCACTCATTCCAATGCCTCCAGCTCCTACAAAATACACAGATTCAATCTTATTTCCTTTTACAAAGTTCATCATTTTATCTTTCAATTATCAAAAAAGCAACAATTTTTATATTCTTCTATCCATTTAAAGAACACATAGTGTTTCTGTTCAACTATGACTGAACTTTAAATTCCGAAATCAGATGTTAGCCACCAAACTATTTTTTTGACAAATATTCCATTGCCAGTTTATAAACCTCTTCTGCTATAATATCAGCTGAATTATGGAAGGCCATCTTACCTGCATTTTCCCCCAGCAACAACAATTTGTCAGAATCTGCCACTGTATTTATCGCCAATCCTATAAGTTTACCCTTCGCTTCAGCATCTTTCACAAGCAACGCAGCATTTCGTGTTGCCAGAGCCATAGCATTTTTTGTCTGATGATCCTCCGCCACATTAGGAGACGGAACAAGGATGGATGGTTTCTTAAGCAAGCAAAGCTCTGAAATAGAACTGGCACCGGCTCTTGATATTACAAGATCCGCAGCAGAATAAGCCGCATCCATGTTCGAGATAAAGTCTGTAACATGAAGGTTTTCCAAAGGAGCCTCTTTAGACAATCTTTCTTTTATCTCGTCACTATAGAATTTTCCTGTCTGCCATATAAACTGGACGCCCGATTTCCGTATTTCGTCCAAATTGCCAAGAACACTTTCATTCAGAGTTCTAGCTCCAAGACTTCCTCCAATAATCAAAACAACAGGTTTGTCAGAATCAAGTTCAAAAAACTTAACAGCATCAGACTTAGGCATTTTGTTGTCCAAAAGAGACTGACGAACAGGATTACCTGTCATAACAATTTTATCTTTTGGGAAGAAACGTTCCATTCCTTCATACGCCACACAAATTTTGCGTGCCGTCTTTGCCAACAGTTTGTTTGTTACACCCGCATAAGAATTCTGCTCTTGAATCAAAGTCGGAATACCCATACTACCTGCAACTTTCAGGGTTGGTCCACTCGCATATCCGCCGACTCCAACAACAACCATCGGGCAAAAATCTTTTATCACTTTTCTTGCCAGCATTTGGCTCTTAATTATTTTCCAAACAACGGCAATATTCTTGAACATATTTTTACGGTCAAACCCCGCTATAGGCAAACCTACAATTTTATATCCTGCTGCCGGCACACGTTGCATCTCCATTCTTCCTTCTGCACCAACAAAAAGAATTTCAGCTTCAGGATGTTGTTTTTTCACAGCATTAGCTATTGACACAGCTGGAAATATATGTCCTCCTGTTCCTCCACCACTTACAATCAATTTCAGATTATCTTTTTTCGCCATATCCAACAAGATTTATACAATTGTTTACCTTCTTATTTCTAAAGGTTTGCGCCTTTACAGTTCTTTTTCAACTACAATATGCAAAAATACAAATTAATGAGCAAAAATGGAAGTATTTGATATAAATAATTACCCTCCTTAGATTTCTTTCTTTTTAATCCATATTTTTATCATCATAATACTCATTCGTTTCACCTGACGACACAACAGCCGTCTTCATTTTCTGCTCTTCTGAGATTTTCTCTGCATATCGACTAACACTCAGAATCACACCTATATAGAAACTAGTTATAAGTATAGATGTACCTCCACGACTTATTAGCGGCAGAGGTTGTCCTGTAACAGGAAACAGGCCCACTGCAACCCCCATATTTACAAAGGCCTGAAGCACCCTCATTATGCCAAATCCAAGTACCAAATACGCAGGAAAGAAACGCCTGCACTTTTGCGCTATTCTTCCTACCCGAATCAGAAGAACAAAGTACAGGAACAAAACAAACGCGCCTCCTGCCAGCCCCATTTCTTCAATAATAATAGAATAAATAAAATCCGATTCTGCATGAGAAAGAACATCTCTTTCTATTGAATTGCCTGGACCAATAACTATTACATTCGAATTAGCCACATC
>JAFTTD010000190.1 GCA_017466965.1 Bacteroidaceae bacterium | reverse complement strand
TTAAGGTTTCAGACCCTTTGAACAGGTTGTTGTTCTGGAAAGAGGCTGACAAGGCGGCTCCGAGGTCACCAGCAGAGTTTGTGCCTTCCACATCAAGGCTGATGGAATAGGGGTGGCTATGGTTTACAAGTATTCTGCAGTCGAGCGTGTCTGTGCCGGGCCTTTCGTGCAAACGTATGTTTGAATATGATATGGCAGGCAGACGGGTATAGTTTGTATAGGTGCGCTGCAGTTTCTCTTCGTTGTAAATGTCGCCTTTATGGAACATTGTGTTTGATGTCAGGAGGCTTGGACGGAAATGTTGCTTGTCCTTGAACATGATTTTTGAGCCCTTGAAAATAGTGCTGTCATATTCCTCCGATTCAGGATTTATGTCAGAGAAATATGATATGTCGCCAATCTTGTATTGCCGGTGAGGCTCTGGTTCTGAACGCCCGTTTTCAAGATGAAAAATAATATTCATGGTTACGTCAACAAGGGTGCTCCCTTTGCAAGTGTCGGCAAAGAATGTGATATATTCTTTGTTGAACTTGTAGTAACCGATGTTTTTTAGATAATTTGTGATTCTGGAGCGTTCGTTGTTCAGCGTGTTTATGTCAAAAGGAATATTAGGGCGCAGCAAAGACTCCTTGTTTAGCTCTCCGTGTATAACTTTCGCAAGTTCTTTGTCGTCAATGCTGTAGTTTATTTTTCTTATTGTATATCTTTCTCCTGGAGAAACATTGTATGTAAGTGACATCTTTTTGCCTTTGATGTTCTTCTCCTGTGTGACAGTGGCTTTCATGAAGCCTGAATTGTTGAGTGTCTGCACAATGTCGTTTTGTGATTTCTCTGCAGAGATACTGTCGTAAATTACAGGTGCCTCTCCAATTCTTCTTAGGATGCGAGTTGTCCATTTTGTGGTGTCTGTTCCTAACAGGCAGTAGAACTTGAGCGGAATTTTGGCCCCGAACCATTTTGAGTTCGGTGTCTGAATTATATAGTCGGTAAGAGAATACTGTTTTGTGGCATCGTCATTGTCAGATACAACATCCACATCCTTCAGCAGATATTTGCCTTCAGGAATATATTTGTTTGTAGAACATGCGCTGGCAATGAATAACGCAACTGTTAGTATTATGAAATAAATTATGTTCTTTCTCATCAGAAATATGAAATATCGTGTAAAGATACTCAGTTTGGCACTAATTGACAAAATTTTTCAAGCAAAGACGCAACAAAAGTGGAATAAACGGCCATGATATGGAAAATGATTTGTAGATTTGCGTCATGTTAAGCAAGAATAAGATAAAGTACATACATTCTCTTGAACTTAAGAAGAGACGTAATGAGGAGTGCGCTTTTGTTGCAGAAGGTCCGAAGTTGGTAGCTGATTTGTTAGGGCATTTTGACTGTCGCTATATAGCTGCTACGGAACTGTGGATGGAAAGAAACACTGCCGCATTAAGCTCAATAATTAAGAATCAGTGTGAAGTTGACTTGGTTACAGACGAAGAGCTTCGCAAAGCAAGTTTTCTTGATGCTCCGCAGCAAGTTCTTGCTGTTTTCTCTCAAAGGTCTTCTGAAGATACGGATTTTGCAGGAATTGTCAGCAGCTCTTTGGCTATTGCCCTTGATGATGTTCAGAATCCCGGCAACCTCGGCACAATCATAAGGCTTGCCGACTGGTTTGGAATTGAGCACATATTCTGTTCAAAAGGTTCGGCAGACGTATATAACCCTAAAACCATTCAGGCTACAATGGGAAGCATAGCGCGCGTGAATGTCCATTATTGTGACTTGGAAGGACTTATAAAGAGTTTGCATTCCGATACTCCTGGTTATGGAACATTTCTTGACGGTTCAAACATATATGATGAAAAGCTTGAACAGAAAGGGGTTATTGTGATGGGCAACGAGGGTAGAGGTGTGTCGGAAGAGATTGGCAAATTAGTTACAAGCAGATTGTATGTTCCCAATTACCCTGAGGACCGTGAAACGGGGGAGTCACTCAATGTAGCCATTGCTACAGCTATAGTTTGCTCAGAATTCAGAAGAAGGGCACTCTAATTTTTCTATGTGAGAATTAGGCAAGAATTTCCCCGACAGCATATCCACACCGCGTATATGGTATGCCTTCAGACGTTTAGTTCGTGATTGGCTTTTTTCAGCCCTATGGTAGAAT
>JAFTTD010000189.1 GCA_017466965.1 Bacteroidaceae bacterium | reverse complement strand
GCTCTCAATACCTGTTGAGCTTGTTGCTGTATAGTCGCGAGCGAAGAATGTAAGTGTAAGACCATTCTGATGGAACGCCATCCAGAAGAAGATAACTACTGCAAATACGAGGCAGAGCGCTACGATACGTGATTTTGTTTCTGCTGGAGAAAGTTCCTCTACAGCGGCATTGTTTCCAGCCTGTGCCTTCTTTCCACCATCAGCATGAGCGAATGTCTTGCGGAATGCATAATAGATTGCTATTGACACGATGAGAGATACACAAGCCACTGCAAATGCGAAATGGTATGAATCCTCAACAGACACTCCAAAGCTTTCCTGACCCCATTTCATTATTTCTACAGCTGCTGATGGTGCGAAAAGTGCACCGATATTAATAGCCATGTAGAATATAGAGAACGCTGCATCGCGCTTGTTTGCATATTCTGGAGCGTCATAAAGATTACCTACGAGAACTTGAAGATTTCCTTTGAAAAGTCCTGTACCGAGGCTGATGAACAATAATGCTCCAAACATAGCAACAAGACCCATTGTGTCTTTGCCTGCAGGGAGAGCCAGAAGCGCATATCCGAAGAACATGATGATGATACCGAGTGTCACCATCTTCATGTATCCGAACTTGTCGGCAAGAATACCTCCGATGAACGGTAGGAAATAAACGAACGCTAAGAAACCGGCATAAATGTCACCGGCTGTACTTTCGGAAAAACCGAAGTTTGCCTGAAGGAAGAGTACGAATACTGCAAGCATAGTGTAGTAACCGAAACGTTCTCCTGTGTTGGCAAGTGCTAAGGCGTACAAGCCTTTTGGTTGTCCTTGAAACATAGTTTTTTTGTTTTTTAGTTTATAAATAAATTAGTTAAATCCGTGATAAGATTGTCAATTCTCAGTTTATTCTACGTTTGCTTTCTGAAGACCGTAGTTCTTTTTCTTGTCTTCAATCAGCAGCATTACTGAAATGAGAATTGCGATAATTCCGAATGCGGCAAAAATGAGCATTGGTACAGTATAATCTGTTGTGCCGTTCTGTGTATATGCTCCTATAACGTTTCCTATTAGAACAGGAACCATTGACAAACCGATATTCTGTATGTAGAATATGATGGCGTATGCTGAACCTAACTGCTTCATTGGAATGATTTTTGGTACAGATGGCCACATTGCTGATGGTACAAGTGAGAAGGAAATTCCAAGTACTATCATTACAATAACAGCAAACCAGCCTTCGTTAAGAAGAGGCATTGCAAACATGCAGTGTACCAATGTGAGAAGCACAGAGCCAAGAATCATCAAAGTTGCGCCTTTGCCTTTCTTGTCATATATAGAACCAAAGAATGGTGTAAGGAAGATTGTTCCGAATGGAAGTATTCCTGGAATAGCTCCGGCAAGGTCAGGATTAACACCATATTTAATAATCATAAGGTTTGTAGCGAACTTAAGGAATGGGAATACACCTGAGTAGAACATGAGGCAGAGCAGTGTGATTAACCAGAATCCCTTGTTGCAGAATATCAGCTTCAAGTCGCTGAACTGGAATTTGTCGTCTTCTGCTGACTCATCTTCAATGCCTTCTGCTGATTTCTCTAGCTTTTTGTCCATTACGCAATATACGATATATGACAGGAAGCCTATGCAGAGTGCTGCCGCTCCGAAGAATACAGGTGAACCTACTGTACCGAATGATTTAGCGATAGGAAGTGCGAAGAAGAGTGCAAATGCTGTTCCTATACGGGCTAATGCAACTTGAAGTCCCATAGCAAGTGCCATTTCTTTTCCTGCAAACCATTTGGCTATAATTTTAGTGACTGTAATACCGGATATTTCACATCCTACGCCATAAATAGCAAAGCCAAGACATGCTACTACTACTTGTGTTGGTAAACCGAAAATTACTCCGCCTTCAAAGTCTGTGTTTACTGCATACCATTTAATGCTTGCTCCGATAAACATCAGCACTGTACTCATCAGACCTGTAAAGCGTACTCCCATCTTGTCAAGGATTATTCCACCGAAGAACAACATTAGGAGGAATACGTTGATGTATCCGTAAGCGCCTGAGAAAATTCCATATTCAGAACTGCTCCATCCGAGTCCCTTTACTGTTGAGTTTACTGTACAGTTTTTTGTAATGGATTCTCCTTCGTTGTCAATATAGCTGATTGTAAATGTTGAACCTTTCTTTACATCTTCAGCAGAGAATGATTCGCATACCGCAACTTTAGAGAGTGAATCAATTGAAAGGAATGTACCGTCTTCAAAATATACTATTTGGCCTTTGGTTGTCAGAGGGGCTTCCAATGGTCCCATAACATCAGTGAAAAAGTATGCCATCATCATTGTAAGCGAGACAATGAGGAGGGTAGCCCAGCGAGCGGCCTTTGAGTCATTGAGCTTCTTTCTGATTTGTTCTGTCATAATTAAATTTATTTTGTTTATTAGTTTTCTGTTGGAATGTTAAACTTTATTGTATTTTTATCCGCTTTAAGTTTACGGTTATTTCAGCCATCTGTCAAGCCAGTTGAAGAATGTGCGCTGCCATAATATTCCGTTCTGTGGTTTCAGCACCCAGTGATTATCATCAGTGAATACCAAGAACTCAGCTGGAATGCCACGGTACAGAGCTGCATTATATGCTGCCATAGCCTGTGATGTTACTATGCGGTAGTCTTTTTCGCCTTGTATGCAGAGGATTGGAGCATCCCATTTGTCAACGAATTTGTGAGGGGAGTTATCATAAGTGCGCTTGATGACTGGATCGTCCTGATGCCATGGCGCACCACCCAAATCCCAGTTTGCGAACCACATTTCTTCTGTTTCAAGATATTGCTGTTCAAGGTTGAAGATGCCGTCGTGGGCAATGAAGCACTTGAAACGCTTGTCGTGGTTTCCTGCAAGCCAATATACACTGAATCCTCCGAAACTAGCTCCCACGCATCCAAGACGGTCCTTGTCAATTGAAGGGTAGTGTTTTACGGCTCCATCAATAGCACTCTTGTAGTCGTCCATGCAGTGACCACCATAATTTGTACTGATTTCTTCAAGCCATTCCATTCCGAAACCAGGAAGTCCTCGGCGGTTTGGTGCTACGACAATATATCCTTGCGATGCCATTACCATGAAGTTCCAGCGATAGCTCCAGAACTGGCTTACAGGACTTTGTGGACCGCCTTCGCAGAAGAGGAGAGTAGGGTACTTCTTGTTAGGGTCGTAGTTAGGAGGGAATGCTATCCAACTGAGGAGCTTCTTTCCGTCAACTGTGGTAGTAACGTGTTCTTCCACTGTTCCCCAATCAATGTTGTCGCGGAAGTATTGATTTTCATGTGTAAGCTGAGTGACGTTCTTTGTTACGTCATCATTCTTGAGG
>JAFTTD010000188.1 GCA_017466965.1 Bacteroidaceae bacterium | reverse complement strand
GCTCTTCTGCGCATCCTTCAATGACTTGCACGTCAAGTTCTTCTGCATCATATCCTGGTCCAGCCCTGTCATAGCCACAACTACGAAAGCTCCGCTCAAGAACTGTTTCCAGAAATACTGAGTTGACTTCCAGTCATCGAATACGAACATACGGCTACGTTCATCACTCATCACAGCCTCAAAAGCATCGCCCCACCCTATTCCAAGCCGGTTGACAACCCCTGTCAGCACCATCAGCAGAGCCACCATCAGGCACAAGGTCTGAAACGCATCAGTCCATACCAAAGTTCTTACGCCACTGCGTCTGGTATATAGCCACATCAAAGCCAAAGTTCCCATCACAGTAACGAAAAACGGCACATGGAGTTCGGCAAGCACACAATCATGCAACACTGCGCATGCAAGGAAAAGCCTTGCCGAGGCTCCCGTCAGTTTCGAAAGCAGAAAAAATCCTGCCCCTGTCAGTTGCGCCTCATTGCCAAATCGTTTGCCTAACCATCCGTATATTGAAGTCAGTCCGTAACGATAGAAAAGAGGCATCAGCACCATTGCCACAACCACATAGCCAAGAATGAATCCCAGACACATCTGCATATAGGTCATGCCACTCGTCACAACCATTCCCGGCACACTGACAAAGGTCACCCCTGATAGCGATGCGCCTATCATGCCAAAGGCTACAAGCTGCCACTTTGAGCGCCTGCCTCCACGAAAAAACTCATCATTGCCCCTGCCTCCGGCCATTCTGCCCAGAACCATAAGAATCAATGAATACGCAATTATGGTCGCCAATACAATCATTCAGACTTAAACATTTTTCAGTCTGCAAAAATAAGACAATAAATCAAGTTATGCAAAAATCAAAGTAAGCCCAAGTATAAATATGGTGAGTTGTAAACATTTTCATATTGTGCAGCAAAAAAACGTTTTAGAGAAACATCAGAAAAAGACAAAAACTACAGAGAGTTCTTTAAATGTCAGTGACTTTTATATAAATGTCAATGTCTGTTGCATAAATGTCAGTGAGATTTATATAAAAGTCACTGACATTTATAAAATTCTCTTTACTAAAAAGAATATATTTGTCTGCTTATTGCCGAAATACAGAAAACCGGAGCAGAATATTAATTATTTTATGAACCTTTTCGTTATAAGGGTGTATGCTGTCATGAACGGCGCGTCAGAAAACAAACAAAAAGCTAATAATTACATCACAAAAAAATTCAAAAAGAAAATGAACTACAAAATATCAGTTATCATCTTATGCTGCCTGTTGGCAACAGCATTGTCTGCCAATGCCCAATCTCCAGAATTTGTAGGAAGTGTCATATCTACAGGAAACGACTCCGCATGGTATGCTAAACAGGAACGTGCATGGAAAAAAGAAACAGAGAAGAATCCGAAATCGGAGTATGCATGGAGAAACCTCTTTAAAGCAAAATGGTATTTGAATAATTGGTTCAATGCGGAAATGAAAGGGAACAACAGTGTTGAAAGCCTGATAAGCAATATGGAAAAGATGATTCCAAACAGTTTCACATACTATTTATGCAAATACCGCATGAATATGGGGCCTGCTAATGAATATGGAGAAAAGGCGCTGAAACTGTTGCCGGATGATGCTCATTCCGATGACATAGACTTACTTCTGGGTTATTCATGGTGTTCAGGATATGCAGACAGCAAAGATGAGAAAACTGCCAAGTTCAACAATCTGCTCCGCAAGCAATATGAACGTTCGTACTATCCTGAATTCGCATTACGCTACAGCTACAACCAAATGGAGGCTATGCCTGAAAATGCCATTTACATTGGCAACGGCGACCTTGACGTGCTTCCCAAAATAATGATGCAGCGTTGCATGGGAATACATAAAGGCCAGATAATAGTATGCAAGTCTTTCATTTGGATTAAGCAATATGCTGACAACCTATGCAAAAGTTTGGATATTGAAGCCTGCCCTGACATTAAAGAAAAGTATTCATCACATGATGAGATAGAGAATGCAGAAGCGGCTTTCATCAAATATCTGATGAAAAAGACGGGAAGGCCATTATACTGCGGCGACACAAGAATGAAGGGATTTGAAAAGAATCTGTACTGCGAGGGGCTTGTGTTCAAATACAGCGAAAAAACATACGACAATATTGCAGCGACCAAGAACGCCGTAGAAAAGAAATACCATCTTGAATATCTGTCGGAACCTGAAGTCCATATTGAAACATACTGGAAGGGCAGCGAGAAACTTCAGCTGAACTATGTCATTCTACTGTCGCACATTGTGAAGGAATACCAGAATGAAGGTAACACTGAACGCGCAAAATGGCTCTATAACATTCTGCTCTCGTCATTAGAGAACACCTATCTGCCAGACAGCAAAAAGGATATTTATATTGATTATCTTAAACGCAATTGCAAATGATACGATTTCTGTATAAACGCTACCGGAAGCGGACTGACGAGGAGCTTATGGAATGTATCAGAAGGAATGATGACAATGGAGCTTTTGATGAGCTCTATTGTCGTTACTCAAGGAGACTTCAAGGATTCTTTTATCGCATGCTGAATGGCGACGAAATGTCAGTGTCAGACTTCAGCCAAGACACATTCCTCAAAGTATGGTCATCAAGAGAACGATATATACCGGGAACGACTTTTCGTCCATGGCTATTCACCATCGCATATAACCTTTGCAGAAACGAATACCGCCACAGAGAGCACGAAAACAATTATAATGAAGATTTAAGCCATTCCTTTTCTGAAAGCATTGACGAGAATTACGAATCAAAACTTGACAATGAAGCACTTGTATGCGCCCTTGACAAGGAGGTGAGAAACTTTTCAGAAGACAATCGTACACTTTTCGCTCTTCGATTTGAAGAAGACATGTCCATCAAAGACATTGCCCAAGTAATGGAGATACCAGAAGGGACTGTGAAATCCAGACTACACAAACTTATATATACATTAAAAGAAAGGCTAAAGACTTATGAAACGATTTGAAGAACAAATAAAGAATGCCGCAAAAGAACTGCGAGACAGAAACCAGAAAAAGTTTAAGACTGGAAAGAATCCGCTTGAAAGCAGGCAATTGTCATGGGGCTGGATTACAACCCCTGTTGCAGCTGTATCAGGAATAATAATCGGTTTATTAATGCAAGGAGCGCCAAACATGACGCTTTATACAGGAGCAAAAATTCATGATACAGTATCTTACAAGCAAATAGTCTATGACACAGTGTATCTTTACTCCCAAGACAATACTAATACAGCTAATAATCATTTGTCATCACCTTCAGAACCCCATTCAGCCAAAGGCAAATGCATACTTGAAGACGGAATAGACTATTCCCTGCTAATGACAATGCTCTGAAAGAGATTCTGAAAGCTGCTGTCAGAAGTTCATTCGCCTAAGCGTCTTGATTTCAAGCGGTGTAAGTTTGCGGAGTTCTTGTGTTCGACGCGCATTTTCAGCAAAGATGTCGAGCACTCCAACCAGTTCAGCCATGTTGCTTTCGGTTACCTCTACCTTTATACCTGCCTGTGTTAGTTGTTCTGTCCAATCGCCATGCAGGGAAGCAAGCATATCATCGTCAGCCACGAACATGCAAGGCACGAGATTCACTTTCTTCACTTTTGCACTTTTGAGCCTTTTCAGGAGAACTTCAAACGAAGGGTATCCGTCTGCTATAGCCACAAAACAGCGATCAGCAATCTCGGAATCACGCACTACACAATCAAGTACAGAATATGGTGCGTCAGCCATAGGATTGCCCGTGCCAGCACAAACGAGTATAGTGGCTTGCTTTCTTTGAGCAAGCGCTGCCTGGATAGTGAGAGCGAGCTTTGTGCAATTGTCGGGAGATGAAAGGAGAGGGTCGCCTATACGCAGAGACTTGAACTCAGGACGTGAGGCCTCTGCATCAGCTGTTAGTATGCGCATATCCTCACACTGTACCATACATGAAGGCTGGACAAGCACATGTGTGAAACCTTCTTTCCTGAGCTGCGCAAAAAGAGCAGAAGGAGTCTGCACAAACTTACCCGACTGAGCAAGTATGCTTATCTGATTACGGGAAGTCCATGCCTCTCTGAACTCGCACTGGGGGAATTCCGCACGCAGGCGCTGATTGAAAAGGTCGATTGTATGCTGACGCTTTGTCTGGTCTGCTACTCCGGAATGAACAGCCACAACAACAGCTCTGTCGCCTTCAAGCATATCCGCAAACATATCATGAGGCTGATACATTGTCTGGGAGCATAATGATGAAAAAATGAATGTGAATGCTAATGCAATTATCAGTTTCATATTTTTTATTGTTTATTTTATATTGACACATCCTCTGTCTATAAGAACTCAAATATAGCTTTTACAGCATGCTCTATCTTTGTTACGCAATGCTTCTCCTCACCTTCATGAATAATCCGGTATGTACCGTCAGAGGGGATGAGAATCCTTGTAGCCTGATTTTCTTCATCTGACACGACGGGGCAGATAGCGTTTCGAAGGAGCGCCTTACATAGCAGGTCTGCCCTGAAATCTGGAGATTCAGAATGTACTTGCACTGTTCTGACTGTTTCGTGCTGAATATGGAACGTAGATGTTGAAGGATCAAATCTTAGCCCGTCGTGTTTGAAGTATTCGCCTATCAGTCCGTCTGCACACAGGTCTTCAGGTATCCCAGTTGTAAGCCCACGCTTCTGGTCAATCAGCCATATCTGGTCTGCCACCTGAAGAGCATGTTCAAGGTCGTGAGTTGAAAGGAATATACTCTTCTTGAGTGTCTTTGCGAGCCTGTGTAGCAAAAGCATCATACCCACCTTGCTTGGATAGTCGAGGAAAGCAGTCGGCTCGTCGAGGAATATAACAGGTGTCTCCTGAGCAATAGCCTTAGCTATCATTACCTTCTGCCTTTCTCCATCGCTGAGAGTCTGCATCTTACGGTCAGCCAGCTCTGTTATTCCCACCCACGAAAGGCATTTCTCCACCATCTTACGATCTTTCTCACGAAGTCTGCCCCAAAATCCGGTATATGGACTGCGCCCAATAGAAACAACATCCCGTGCAGTCATGTTCTTTATACTTGAATTGTCAGTCAAGACCACACTGACAAGGCGCGACAGCTGACTTGTCTTGTAATCCTTCAAGTTTCTGCTCATGACCTTTATCTCGCCTCCAAGCTGCGGCTGAAAGGCTGCAAGGGTACGCAGAAGCGTTGACTTACCTGCTCCATTAGGACCAAGCATACATATCATTTCGCCTTCATGAATCTCGGCATTAAGATTGTTGCCCACGACAATGTCATGGCCCTTATGCTTATATCCAGTTGTAAGATTTTTTATCTGTATGGTTATGTTGTTGTGCATATTTTGTTTTTAATAAGTTTAGGAACCTACTTTCTGAACAGTATCCATATTACCACAGGGGCTCCTATTAAAGAAGTAACGGAATTGACAGGAAGTGCTCCTTCAGCTCCAGGCAATCGGGCAATGAGATTGCAGGCAAGGGCGAGGAATGCGCCTACAAACATTGTAGCAGGCATGAGAATGCGGTGGTCGCTCGTACGAAACAGTCCGCGACAAAGGTGCGGAACAGCAAGTCCAATAAACGATACAGGACCACAGAATGCTGTAGCTATCGCTACAATAAGTCCGGAAGATATGATGATAAGCATAACTGCACGCTCAACATTAAGACCAAGATTCCTTGCATAGTTTTCACCGAGCAGAAGCAGATTGAGAGGTTTGACAAGGAGCATGGCGAAAAGCAAGAATACAAGCATCAGAATAGCGAACAGTCCTATCTGCTCTGATGAAACTCCTGAAAAGCTGCCCAATCCCCATATTGTATATGAATGAACATCTTCTGCCACGCTGAAATACTTCATCACACCTATTACTGCATTGGCAATATAACCAATCATAACTCCCACAATCAGGAGAGTGACGTTCCCTTTGACCCTGCGTGCCACAAATGCAATTATCGCCATCACAGCAAGTGCTCCCATAGCAGCACCTATAGTCATTGCCACATTTCCGTAAAGTCCAAGGCGACTCATGGCTGTACCTCCGATTGTTCCTGAAAGCAGTACCATCAATGCCACTCCAAAGCTTGCTCCTGAGCTTACGCCCAGAACAGACGGACCAGCCAACGGATTTCGGAAGACAGTCTGCATCTGCAGTCCGGCAACAGAAAGCCCCGCTCCGCATACTATAGCAGTGAGCGCCTGTGGTATGCGCGACTTGAAAATGATATTGCTCCACACTTCGTGCATGGAAACATCAGACACACTGCCACCAAGTACAATGCGCATTACATCAGGAACAGGTATAGAAACCGTTCCTATTGCCACATTGGCAACAAACAGTATCAACACACCGACAAGGGAGGTCAGGAACCATGCACTCCATTTCATCATTCTGTTTTCAGGGACATTCATTCTCACTTTATATTCAGTTGTTTATTTTTCCTTAAAAAGAGTATCTCAAGTTAAGTTAAATAGTATTCTATGCGCAAACATTTATCAGATAAACATAATATGCAACCATGCAAGCCGTAAGAAGAAATCCTTCAAAACGAGTTATAATATGAAGACGCTTTCCAAATCTGCAGCACAGCCACAAAGCAACTGCTGAGAAAAGAAGGACTCCGAAATCAACAGTTGTGATGCTTCCAAGACTAAGAGGACACAACAGTGATGTTATTCCAAGAATAGCCACGATATTGAATATGCTGCTACCTACCACATTACCCATTGCCATATCTGTGTCCCCCTTTCGAGCTGCTACAATAGAGGTAACGAGTTCAGGAGCAGACGTGCCTGCACCTACAATAGTGAGCGCAATCACAGACTCGCTGATACCGAGCAAGGATGCTATGCCAGAAGCTCCATTTACCAACCATTCACCTCCGAAAACGAGACAGCCTAAACCAATGATTATCATCATGACCGACTTCCACATAGGCGCAACTTCAACGGGTTCATCACTAATTTTCTTTTCAACATGTTTACCAGCAGCCTCAGCCTTTGCAATCCTTGTCTTGTCAGTTTTCTCATCGCTTTTGGCTATCGCAAAAGAATATGCCATGAAAATGGCAAAGAAAGCCAGTAATGTGATACCTTCAGACCGCGTTATTAAGTCAGCTGTTTCGCCACTGACAAATGTATCGCTTGCCATAATGAACAGTACAAGAGAAATCAATATACACAAAGGTATATCGTACCTTATTGTATTCTTCTTCACAGCAATCGGCGAAATCATCGCCGTTACACCCATAATAGCCAATGAGTTGAATACGTTGCTACCAACCACATTTCCAAGTGCTATTTCCGACTGTCCTTCGATAGCGGAAAGCAAACTTACCACCAATTCGGGCGTTGAAGTACCGAACGCCACAATGGTAAGTCCGATAACCATTGTTGAAATGTTGAAACGCTGAGCTATAAAAGTCGCTCCGTCCGTCAACCAATCAGCCCCTTTCAATATGATAAGGAGGCCTACAATAAATTGTCCTACAAGTAAAATAATGTCCATTGTTTTTATTAGGAGTTAAGGAGTTAAGGAGTTAAGTTTTTAGGAGTTCAGAAGTTCAGGAGTTCAGACGGCGGAACGTAATAGGAGTTCCGCTTGCGACAACTGAAACTTTAGTTTTACAAAGGAGCGCACTTTAGTGCCCTTACGCTCTACTGGATGGCATAGCTAACTTAAAAACTTAAAAACTTAAAAACTTATAAACTCAAAAACTAAAATACGCCTCATAACCTCATAACCTAAAGTTTACTTTTCTCAGTATGATGACTTCAGTTTCTCTTGATACACATTATATATATATTCGTCAAAACAGCAGAAAATCACTTTCTCTATATTGGAATACTTGAAGAGGCTAGTACGCACTTCACTTATTGCAATTTCTGTTGCTTCGTTCACCGGATAGCTGTAAACACCCGTACTTATTGCAGGGAAAGCTATGGTACGAATACCTTTCTTTGAGGCTATCTTCATACAGTTACGATAACAGCTGGCTAACAGCTCTGCTTTATTCTCCTGAGTACTGAAATAAACCGGTCCGACAGTATGAATAACATATTTAGCTGGCAGATTATAGCCTTTTGTAAGTTTTGCCTCTCCCGTTTCACAGCCTTTCAGCTTTATACACTCTTCCAAGAGCTGCGGGCCTGCAGCCCTGTGAATAGCACCGTCAACTCCGCCTCCGCCAAGCAACGACCTGTTTGCAGCATTGACAATGGCATCAACTTTTAGAGTTGTTATGTCGCCAAGAAATGTTTCTATTACTTGAGCCATATATATTGTAATTTTTTGTTTTATATAAACTTTAGTATCATTAGGCATTATACGATTTTGCCTTAACCTTGTTTCCCATACACAACTCTCCATTACATTATACTGGAGGGCATGATGAACTCGTCTTCTACATTAACGACAAATTAAACAAAAACGAGTTTCAAAGTTAGCAAAGAAAAAACTTTCCGCCAACATTTAATCAATTTTTCACTGCAGTAATAATCATTATTGGATTATATTCATCTACAACAACCTTTTGCTTGGCACATATTTGTAAATCGTACAACGATGCTGCCTCCCTGAAAAGAGCGATACTATTCTCACTAACAGCATTTAGCACAACTCTGCCTCCGTCAGGCAACAGAGGAGCCACCCTTCCTATAATGTCAATAAGTTTTCCTCCATGTCCGCCAACGAACACAGCATCAGGGGCTGCAAGACCTTCCAAATCTGCTTGCAAAAAATCTCCTATGCGCACGTCTATTCCCGGAACACCAAAACGAGCCATGTTCTTACGAATAATATCAAGACATTCGCATCGCTGTTCAAATGCTACAACATTAAGTTCAGGAAACAGTTGTTTAGCCTCTATCGAAACAGAACCAGTGCAAAAGCCTATATCCCAAAAAGTCCTTGCATCAGTTAGTTCCAATGCCGATATTGCTGCAAGCCTTATGGATGATTTGGTTATCATCTTTTCACGTCCGTCAAGCAATTCAAATTCACAGTCAGGAATGCCAAACATTCTGCGGCGTTTCTTCAAACGCTTTATAATCAAGCAATTCGGAAATTCAAAAAATTCATCACACATTGATGCCACAACCTTCACCGCAATAGTTCTGATTCTTTCCTTCTCTTCGTTTCCAAGACATTCGCCTACGGTCATTTCATATTCATTGAAACCATATTCACACATCCGTTTGGCTATTTTGACAGGAGTACAGTTTCTGTCCGTCAGAACTCCTATCAGTTCATCTCCCCTAATCAAAGCAGCATCGAACTCATGCCAAGGCCTGCCAGTCAGAGACACATTCTTCATGTTCTGATAAGGCATCACTATCCTGTTAGCCAACAGCTGAAGAGAATTGAGAGCTGGATAAACTTTTATAAACGCATCAGGAAATTCGCGTCTGAGAGTTCCGCCAAAGCCATAGAACAAAGGGTCGCCTGAAGCAAACACCACTATTTCGTCATATCCAAGATATTGTTCATACACGTCAGCCAAAGGTGCTGTTATGTTTATCCACTTAGCTCTCTTTGGCAGAAAGTTCTTCACAATCTCCTTGTGTCTGATGCCTCCACTGAACACTTTGGATGAAGCTATAATATCAAGTACTTCCGGCGAGAAAAACACATTACGGCTGTCTGTCAAGCCTATAACAACAAATGTTCTAATCATCCAAACTATTTTATTTCCGTTTTTTTACAAATTTAATACGACAGCCATTCTTTACCGCCACATATATGCCAGCAGGCAGATCCAGATTATCAAAATCAGTTCCTGCATCTTCGTTTTGCATCGTCATTACTATTCGTCCCGAGACGTCATATATCCTAACATCCTCATCAGCCTTGTCAGCCCATACGCCATCTATTGCATTAGGACGCGATTTAAGCACTGTGACAATTCTCTCACCTACATTTTCAAACTCCACAATCGTATCATTGAAAAGATTCACATCATAGAATACCTTCAGTCTGTATTTGCCTGCTCCAACCTGCAATGGCGTGCGAAGAAATTCGCGCCTGCATACTTCTCCAGTTCCGAGCGTCACTCCCTGATTGCTGAAAATGTATTCCTTTCCTGAATCATCAACATTTTGGAGCGCAAAATATATTCTTCCGCAATACTCTGCACCATCGTTGCGAAGCTCCAATGAATATACAGGCGATTCACGCCACACGAGCGTATCGGGAAAATCAAACGAAAGGAGTTTCAAGTCTGCATATCCGCTTTGGTCTATGCCAAGACGCACACTGTCGGCAGATACAGTCAGAAGCAGATGATTAGGTACACCCATAGATGTTCTTACTTCCTTCCATTCCCCATTGTCCTGAAACACTGGCAACATCCTATACAAGCCTGTCTCCACTTCCTCAGGAACAACGAACTCTATTGTGTCGTTATAAACTGTGTCATCCACTTCTTCAAGCAGAAAAGCATGATCATACTTGTTCAACAAAGCTACAACCTCATCGCCTTTCTTAAGTGCCAATGCAACATCACCCTCGTGTATGTTCCATCCGACGTTTCCCATATCGTGAGTAGCAACAGTAAGCGAACCGCCACGAGGAGCTGAGGACGTGAGCGCTTTAATCTCAGACATTGCAAAAGAATGTGTTTCTTCCGGTCCGGGTTCTCCCTCTGGACGCACTCCAACACACACTGACTGCAACAGGTTCAATCCTCTTTCCGGATTGTTCTTGTCATACCATTTCTTCAAGTCGGGAACAAGAAACAGAATATTATAGAATCCGTCAGCTTCGCCTTCCCATCCCCAGTTTATATGGAAAAGTCCCATATTATCATATCCGTCGCAAGTGAAAGCATGGCCTTGATCAGCAGAATGGCCGGACATAAGAATCGGACGTCCCTCGGCAAGTTCCGTACGAAGCATATTTTCCCATTCATGCCAACTGAAGAAGTCGCGGAAATACATCTGCATACCCCTGTCATAGCCGAAGAACTTGGTCATGGCAATAGGCTGCCACACAGACCTTGCACCACTTGCCGCCGGCGAGTACTGCATATTAACAGATATGCCGCAATCTGACAACAGCAATGCCACAGCATCAGCCTGCTCGTCAGTATATTCTCCCTCTACATAGTTGTCGAGGATGTTGTCCCAATCATATTCGTGCTTATAGAAGTCAGCAGTCAGAGTCATGCCGCATCCTATACTGTCAATATATGTATAAGATCCTGTGCCACGCTCCGGATGCCTGTAGAACTTCATCACCTCACCCATTGCATGAGCCACACATCCTGTCAGGCAAGTGTCAGTGCCCAATCGTGGAGTCATCCTCCAGAACGGCTCATACTGATGCCAAGTGTCAGTCAGCAACGGAGCAACACTTTCCGGCAAGCCAGCCTTAGTCATGCGGTGGCCGCTAATTTTCACATCGCCTTCAGACATCCGCTTTACAAGCGAAGCAAAAACAGGATTGCCCCTCATCGCCTTATGCACATTCCCACCATCAGCATAAGCCACAACAGCAGGCATATCAGCACTGTTAGCGGCAATGACAAACCCTTCGTCATGTTCAAAATCATACACGCTGAACAACAGCGACGATAGTTCTGTCTTCTTCACAAGCCCAATGCCATCAGCCCCAATACGAGGCTTAGCTTCCACACTGCCCGCATAATCAAAGAAATCCGCTATACGCCGCCTCACTTCTGCATCTGTAAGCTCCTGGCCAACGCAGCACAACGATGTCATTATGCACAACAATGTTATTAATATAGTTTTCATCATAATTATAAGAAGATAAGGAGTTAAGAAGATAGGGAGTTAGAGAAGTGAAAGGAGTTAAAGGAGGGAGTTAAAAGGGACAAATGCATTGGGTGGCATTGCCTACCTCATAACCTCATAACCTCAAAACCTTATAACCTCAATAACATATAACCTCAAAAACATATCACACGTCACGCCCAGGCTTCATATCCTCAGCATCATCAAATGTAAGCACTGAGTTCACAAGCGTTGCAGCCAAATTGCTTCCACCCTTATTGCCGTCAACAATGATTTTAGGAATATCCCTCAATGTCTTGGCTGCATATTTTGACTCCCTCACATGAACAAAGCCTACAGGTGCGGCTATTATGCCTGAAGGGACAATCTTTCCCCTACGCACCAGACTGCAAAGTTCAAGCAAGGCTGTAGGTGCATTGCCGAAAACAAACAAAGCGTCAGAACACTCGTCTGCAGCAAGCCTCATGCCTGCCTGGGCACGAGTGATATTCAAACTTCTCGCCATTTCCATAGCGCGAGGGTCATTGATGTAACACTTCACCTCTATTCCAAGTCTTTCAAGAGCACCTTTTCTTATGCCCGAAGCAGCCATTGTCACATCCGTCACAATAGTCTTGACCGCACCGGAAACTATTTTAGAGTGTATTTCATCTACCGCTCCCTCATCCATCCACAGAAGACGTTCCATTTCAAAGTCTGCAGTCGTGTGAATTGCATGCAGCAATGCCCATTTTCTTCCCTTGTCTCTTACCTCACGTTCAAGCTTTGACTCAATACACTTGAAGGAATCTATCATAATAGCCTGACCAACCTTGACATTCTCGCCAGTCATATACTTAGAAGAATATCCGCGAGGAGTGACCATTCTGCCCTCGCCTACAGCAAACGTCTGCGAATTGCCAATAATCACAACAGTGAACATATCCACCATCTCAGGGTCAAACTCAGCAAGCGTTGTTACCCACACCCGCTCGTCATCCCTGCCTGCATTCCTCACACAACCTACAGGAGTAGCACCGTCACGATGTTCCGTGAATATCTCCTTCAAGCGATACAGTTGCCAATAGCGCTCCCTGCTCTTCGGGTTATACACAGCCGTAACGAAGTCAGCCATGGCAGCAGCCTCAATTCTGCGCTCAATGATACTCCAGGGAGTCAGATGGTCAGACAGTGAAACCACGCAAAAGTCATGTCCCACAGGAGCACCAAGCAACGATGCTGCCTTCTGAAAAGCGCTGATTCCAGGCAGCACCTCCACTTCCACTTCTGCCCCTCTTTGAGCCGCCATCTCCATCACCAGCGGAGCCATGCCATATATGCCTGCATCGCCAGAAGATATGACGCACACCGTCTTGCCTTCGACAGCATACTGCAAAGCCTGAGCGCACCTGTCCACCTCCTGCCTCATTCCGCTATCCACACACACAGCATCTGCAGACAGAGCATGAGCCACATATCGGAAATAAGGCTTGTAGCCTATCACCACATCACTCATACCAACGGCATTCAAGACTGCCGGAGTTATGTCGGAAGCGCTTCCAGGACCAATACCGGCAACAAAAATCTTTCCCTTTGACATATATACAGTTATATTTATTACTTTTTCTCTTTAATCAGCCACAAAGATACAACAAAGAAACGAATATACAAGACTGAACGTGTTCCATAAAGGCAACATTAGAGAATCAACGAGCCTGCGTTTATAAAGTAACGAGCCTGCGTTTACAAAAAAATGAGCCCTC
>JAFTTD010000187.1 GCA_017466965.1 Bacteroidaceae bacterium | reverse complement strand
GGAGTGGAAGAGAAGTACAGGAAATGAAGATTACCAGAATGATACTTTTTGTTATGGCGGCAATGTTTTTGTCGCCATATACTGTTTTTGCCCAGAATTCATCAACTTCTACATCTGTCAGCAAAATGGCAAAGTCAATGAAAAAGCAGGGCTTTGTGGATATTGCCGATTATGATTCAACTATTATTGTAAGCCTGATGTATTCAAGGGCAGATAATTTTACTCATCAGATTCTTTATGATGACTTGACCGAAGCTTTTCTTCATCCGTTGGCTGCCGAGGCTCTTGTGAAAGCGCAGAAGGAACTGAAGAAGTTGAGGCCAAAATGGAATCTGATTGTCTATGACGCGGCGCGCCCAATGTCTGTTCAACAGAAAATGTGGAATGTTGTAAAGGGTACATCAAAGAGTATATATGTCAGCAATCCTGCTAACGGAGGTGGACTGCACAATTATGGATTTGCTGTAGATGTAAGCATTTGCGATGAAAATGGCGACAGTATCCCAATGGGAACTGTTGTTGACCATCTTGGCAAGGAGGCGCATACAGACAATGAAACGGAACTTGTGAAGAGGGGCATCATGTCTGCTGAAGCATTGGAGAACAGAAAATTGTTGCGCGAAGTAATGTCCGCAGGTGGTTTCAAGGTGCTCCGAACAGAGTGGTGGCATTTTAATCTGAAGACAAGAAGCCAGGTTAAGTCAGAGGGCAGAAAACCAATTTTGTGAGAGTGAATTTTACTTCTTAACGGCTTTTATAATGTTTGCGTAACCTAATATTTATTATATGAATCTGAATAAGGATTTTCATGATTTTGTGCTGAATCACCGTACTGATGACGTTCGTTTGTTAGCACTTCAGGGGGACAAGTACCCCAATGTTGATATGCGAAGTGCGGTGGTGCAGATTAGCGGATGGCAGACGGCAAGGAAGAAACTGCCTTTATGGGCGGATACTGATGGCATTCTTTTTCCTGAACATTTGTCAATGGAGCAGTGCTCCTCGCAAACAACAGCCCAATACAAGGCCTCGTTGTTAGAAGAAATCATGAGGACTGAATACTGTGACGGTGTATTCGCCAAGTCCGATGGAAATATCTGCATTACCGACCTGACAGGCGGATTCGGAGTTGACAGCACAATGTTGTCACAGGGCAACTGTCGTTTGACTTTTGTTGAGAAGCAACCCGAATTGTGCAGCATAGCGGAGAACAATTTCCCCCTACTTGGAGTGAAGGACTTTGAAATAATATGTGGTGACGGCTGCATGGTGCTTAACGATATTCCTCATCAGAATTTAATATATATAGATCCGGCCAGAAGGGATGTCAACGGAAAGAAAACTGTTGAGATAGAAGACTGTACTCCAAATGTAATATCAATGAACGAACAGCTCTTATGCAAAGCCGATGTGGTGATGATGAAGCTTTCGCCCATGTTGAACTTGGCATCTGCAGAGCACCAGCTAAGCGGAATAAGGCAGATACACATAGTTAGCGTTGACGGTGAATGTAAGGAGATACTGATATTGCTTTCTCGCGCCTCCCGGTCTGAATGTGATGAGCTGAAGATAGTGTGCGCCAATATAACAATGAACGGCACCAGCATCTTTAAGGTCACTCGCGAAGCAGAGCGAAATGCAGAGTGCCATTATTCCCAATGTGTCCATAGCTATCTATACGAACCCAATGCATCTGTCATGAAAGCGGGGTGCTTCAAGTCGGTGGCAAACAGATGCGAGGTGGAGAAACTCCATCCGAACAGCCATCTATATACATCCGATAAATTGGTTCACGACTTCCCTGGAAGAATTTTTTCAGTTGAGTCTGTTTCTGTATTTGCAAAGCGCGACTTGCGGGCTTTCATGGCTGGCATAAGCAAGGCTAATCTTGCAGTCCGGAATTTTCCGGCACAAGTGGCTGAATTGCGAAAACGGCTCAATATAAAGGAGGGTGGGGACATCTATCTTTTTGCAACAACGCTGTCTGACGGGAAACACGTCCTGATAAGATGCAAAAAAGAGAGAGTATAGGCCATGCATGAAACTGTGGGCTCACTGTGAACTTTATGATGTTTTTTAGGATTGCAGAAGTTTTTTTGATTTATGAAAAAAGAACGTTCCCATGCCTTTGATGCGCTTTGTGGACTTTGCATCGTTCGCATGATTATGCTGCACATAACCAACTTGTGCGGCTTTAACAATGAATCGTGGTGGCAAACCATCATGGACTGGACTTATTTCTTCATACCATTCTTCTTCTTCAAGGCTGGATATTTCAACAAGTCTGTTGGCGGGAACACCGTTGAGTACATTTGTGGCAAGGCAAAGCGTCTGCTTCTTCCATACATGGCGTGGGGACTGATAGGCAATGCTTTGTATTTCTTTTTTGCCTTTTTGGTGTTTTCAGAACGTCATTACACCAGGAAGTCTCTCAGCCTATCCCATTTGTGGGAGGATGGCGGTTTCTACGGCAATCCTCCTTGCTGGTTTCTGCTGTCGTTTTTCATGGCATACGTTGTTTCCCACTTGTTGCATAAGAGCAAACTATCCTTCGTGTCATTCTTGTTTCCTGTGGTAGGATATGTACTTTACAAATATGGCATATCTTTCCATTTTGGTTTAGAAAATGTGTTTCTTGGTGTATTCTTCTTTTGCTTGGTAAAAATGTG
>JAFTTD010000186.1 GCA_017466965.1 Bacteroidaceae bacterium | reverse complement strand
TATATTATTATCTATCAGATTTACACTTTGGATACTTCTTGAACCATCCGTCAAGTCTCAAACGTACCACGCCCCACACAGCCTCACTGAAAATACCACCGCTCATCTTTGATGTTCCTTCCACACGGTTTACAAAAATCACAGGCACCTCCTTGATTTTGAAACCGCACTTGTAAGCAGTAAATTTCATTTCTATCTGGAACGCATATCCCTTGAACCTGACAGCATCAAGGTCTATTGTTTCAAGCACACGACGCTTGTAGCACTTGAAACCCGCAGTCGTATCATGAACCTTGAACCCTGTTATCAAACGGACGTACTTAGATGCAAAATATGACATCAGCACGCGTCCGATTGGCCAGTTCACCACATTCACGCCCGACACATAGCGCGAACCGATAGACAGGTCATAACCTTCATCAGCACAAGCCGAATAGAGTCGAGGCAGATCGGATGGAGCATGAGAAAAATCAGCGTCCATTTCAAACACATAGTCATAACCATGTTCCAGTCCCCACTTGAATCCGGCAATATAAGCCGTTCCAAGCCCCAGTTTGCCTTTGCGCTCCATTATAAACAGCCTGTCAGCAAACTCGCTGTCAATAAGCTTCTTCACTATTCCGGCAGTGCCGTCGGGCGAGCCGTCGTCAACAACAAGAATATCAAATTTCTTCTCAAGAGCAAAAATTGCCCTGATGATATTCTCTATGTTTTCCTTCTCATTATATGTCGGAATGATTACTATACTGTCACTTTTGTTCATATCTTTCAACTGTTACAACTGCAAACATACACATTTTTTCCCAATAGTCAGTCACTTGTTAAAGAAAAATCACTTTCATACAAACAACTGCTGCATTTTTTTATTAGGGAAATCAATCAATTATACTACTCTGCAAGTTCAGACAAACGCATCTCCGCAACCTTCATAACGTCAAAAAGTTCTTCTACCGTTTCAGCGCGCAACATTCGTATCCTCGTCTGTCTAAAGTCAGGAATACCCTTAAAGACTGGCGATGCAGCCAAATGTCTGCGTACATGCATAATGCCTCCGAGTTCTCCCTTCTGAGAACACTCCACACTTTTCAGCACCTGACGGCGAAGCACATTCATCTTCCATTCTGTTGTCAAGCCCTCGCAATGAGTTCCATTATCCAGATAATGGCGAATTTCGCGAAATATCCATGGTCTGCCAAAAGTGGCACGCCCCACCATCACTGCATCAACGCCATATCTGTCAAAGCACTCCTTTGCACGCTCTGCGGAAGTAACATCACCATTACCAATGACGGGGATGAACATTCGGGGATTATTCTTCACCTCGCCTATGTACGACCAGTCTGCCTCACCAGTATACATCTGGCTCCGGGTTCTTCCGTGAATAGTCAGGGCACGAATACCGCAATCCTGAAGTCGCTCGGCCAAATCTACTATGTTTTTGGAATCATGATCCCATCCGAGCCTCGTTTTCACGGTTACAGGTATATCAACAGCATCAACCACCGCACGTGTAATCTTCAGCATCAGCGGAACATCTCTAAGCATGCCCGCACCAGCACCCTTGCCAGCCACTTTCTTCACCGGACAGCCGAAATTTATATCTAACACATCAGGACGCCCC
>JAFTTD010000185.1 GCA_017466965.1 Bacteroidaceae bacterium | reverse complement strand
GCAAGCATTTTCCTTGCAAACCAAATGTGGTTGGCAAAAGAGCAATATGGTGTTATGCCTGGTACTATTGTAATAGATGCGAACCACATGGAATACAAGAAATTAGGAATGACTCTAGGAATTATTAATTTTGAATCAACTCCATTATTTGCATCAAATGGCGTGTTACATTATATGGGAGTTCCAGAGCCTCCATATTGTAATCAAGCAAGGATATGGGCATTAGAACTTAATAATGCATAAAAACAAAGCGTTTCAAGTAGGTGCATGACATGTCATTTCATACACCAACCCACCATTTCATACAGCAAAGCCCCAATTCTTTGCTGTATGAATTTTTATAGATAACTTTGCAGTGGATAAAAAAACAACAATGACAAACATATTCTTCTACATCATCGCACTTATCTTTGGAGCGTGCTGCGGGTTCCTTGAATTGGTGGCATATCTGTTTGGGTGGACATACACGGAGACAAGCGTGTACTTCAATCTATATTTTCAGTACGGAGTGCTGATGCTGTCAGCACTCTCTGTCGTTTACATGGCTTCAAGGAAGCTGGTGCAGAGATACTCTACGCGTAGGCTGGTTGTACTCATTCTGAGTGTCCTCTATAACATTCCATACGTTGGGTTAGGCGCATGGCTCTACATGAGATATGGCAAGATCAGTTGCGAGGCTGCTTTTGAACTCTGCAAGGATGACCTCTTCGAATTGGGAGCACAACTTGACATACCCACCAACTTGCCCTACTTTCGTGAGGGATGGACAGAATACTTCGTTGTGAATATCATTATCTTCATTGTACTCTATTTGCTTGCATTGTTTACGAATTGGTGGTTAATGAGAAAGATTAAGAAATCGGCCTAACATCTGAAGTGAGAGGCCATGAAACGTAAAAAGATATTTCTCCTTACGGTTGATTCCTGCACAAGCATACCATAAAACTGATTGGAAGATATATAGACACAAAAGCGATTTTTAATTACATCAAGACATCTATGAATATGACAAAAGCTGAAGAATTGCATGATTCTTATACCTAAATCACGTTAAATACAAGCTAACATCTTGTATCAAACAAGCCATAAAAGAAAGCCCAATAGCTCAACAAAAAAATTCTCCTGCGAATTGGAAATAAAACCACATCGCAGGAGAACTTTTTTTAATCAAATTGCATCTTCAACAGAAGTTACAACGAACTACTTTTTCACTGGCAACCAAATGCGTGAAGGATGCTCTTCGCTATGATGAATAGTTACCGTACATGGTCTGTAATCATCATCCGCACATTCATATATATTACAGAATGTCTGCGGATTACGGTCAACAAGCGGGAACCATGTACTCTGAATTTGTATCATCATCCTATGTCCCGGCATAAAAGTATGAGCCACATCAGTTAATCTGAATTTAACCTTAGTAGGTTCATTTGGCACAAATGGCTGTGGAGGTATAAATGAAAAATTATGCTTTTTAATTTTTTTAGACTCTGTTGTATTGAACGCAACAGAATCAATCGCAAGACTATTGCGATATTTGCCTCTCATAACTTCGCCTCTAACCAACATTTGATACCCACCCATTGGAACATTTGTGCGCGGCATCTTACGCTTAACACTATCGGGATATTCATATCCATCAGGGAAAACATCTATCAGCTTCACCACAAAATCAGCATCTTTAGCATCAATACTGACTTCAAGTTCTGCTACAATCTCACCGGCAAGGCTCAATGGTGACTCCAATACAGGAGTAGTGAAGACAGCTACATCAGGACGAGTTGAAGCAAAGCGCTGATCGGCAAGCATATATTCTATTGGTCGCGACTTCAACTGGCCTTCCATAAAAGGAACCGGACGTGACGGATCTGACACATACTTAGTAGGCACAGAAGCATATTCAGGTTCAGCAGAAATCGTTCCTTTTGAATTAAGATAAAAAGGAGTAAGCTTATCCACAGCAGGCCAGCCATTTAGATACTCCTTCCAAGCATTCTCACCAGTATGGAAAACCCTTACCTCAGCAGAAGGCTTTTCACCTTTGCCTTCAAGATAATAGGCAAAAAAAGGATATTCTATATTCTTAATGTAATAGCCAACCGAAACGCTGTCACCGAAATATATGTCTCCCATATAAATTTTTCCGCCTCTGCTCCATGAGCCATGCGACCCTGGTCCTTCTACAAGATAAATCTCAGCATCAGGAGACTGTCGCTTCATTGCCTTATATGTAATAAATGCGCCATAACAATTTTCAGCATCAAAGAGGCCGCCTACAACCATTACTGCCGGCTTGATATTCTGACAATAATAACTAACATTACGCCTTTCCCACCATTCATCCAAATCAGGATGAGCTACTATGTTGTTCCACATAGTACAGCTATCACCAAGAATTCGAGTAAAATTAGGAATGCTGCCCATTGAAAGAAAATCTGTATATCCATCATTTCTAACAATATCTGCAGGATTTACAGCCTTCTCACCGCTGATTTTGCCTTCGTAGTAATCTGCTACATTCAGATACTCAAACCAATATCCGAACGAGAACATGTCATAGTAAAACAATGCACCATTATAATGAGCATCATCTCCTCTGAACCAATCGGTTACGGGAGCCTGAGGTGAAACCGCCTTGATAGCGGGATGTGCGCTCAAAGCAGCCATAGTGGAATAAAAGCCAGGATATGAGATACCAAAAACACCTATATTGCCATTGGTATTCGTATTCTTTAGAAGCCACTCAGCCGTATCGTATGTATCACTTGCTTCATCTAAGTCACTTTTCTTCATTTTATCAACAATAAAAGGTCGCAAGTCTTCAAACACTCCTTCACTCTTATTTTTTCCACGAACATCTTGAAAAACAAGGATATAACCATTACGAACATACTCTGACCATGTAGGACTATGAAGACGCATGAATTTATCAGCACCATATGGAGTGACGCCATAACATGTACGATTCAACAGAATTGGACTTTTGAGACTCATATTTTTAGGCTCATATATGCATGTAAAAAGCTTAACACCGTCACGCATCTGAATCATGACCTCACGCTTATTATAGTTTTCCTTTACATAAGCTTCTGTAACAACGATGTTTTCTGCAAAAAGTTTTCCGTCTGTCAAAAAGAAACACAACGAAATTAGCAATACATAATATTTCATACTCATATTAATTCCTTATCCTTATTTTCCATTTTTCATTAACACGAACCATTTTCTGAGAAGAAACCTCAGATGTTCCATCTGAAAAAAACAACTTGTAATATACTATAGCAACAGAATCTTCAGAATACTTCACATCTACTGCAACACAAGAATCCACCTTACCTTTAAGAAATACAGTACGTTCTTGATGCTGCTGCAATATATTGACAAACAAATTCCTCTGAATAGAGTCATCTGAATTCCCAAAATCCACATTTTCTACATAACCTTCAACATCATGCATATACAATGCTTCCATAGAATTAACAAGAATGTCTTCAGGAGACTCAATAGGAGAAATGGGCTCCGCGCATGAAACGAGAAGCCCACTAAAGACTATATATGAAAGAAAAACATTCAATAGAACTTTCATAATTACTTCTGACGAATATACACATTTATCGGTGTTCCCTTAAAATCCCAATGCTCTCTGATTTGATTTTCAAGAAAACGTCTGTATGGTTCGCGCACATACTGAGGCAAGTTTGCATAGAACACAAAAGAAGGAACATAAGTTCCAGGCAATTGCATACAATACTTTATCTTAATATACTTGCCCTTGATTGATGGCGGAGGAGTAGCCTCTATAATTGGAAGCATCACCTCATTTAATTTGGCTGTAGAAACCCTGTTCTTGCGAGATGAATATGCTTTCTGAACTTCTTCCAGCACCTTGAATATGCGCTGTTTAGTAAGTGCGGAACTAAATACAATGCTGAAATCAGTAAACGGTGCAAATCTGTTACGTATTGCATTCTCGAAAAATTTAATCGCTGCATTGCTTTTGTCCTCAACAAGGTCCCACTTGTTTACAACAACTACCAATCCCTTTTGATTCTTCTGAACTATTTGGAAAATGTTGACATCCTGTCCCTCTATTCCACGTGTAGCATCCACAAGCAACACACAAACATCTGAATTTTCTATAGCCCTTATGGAACGCATAACAGAATAATACTCAAGGTCTTCATTAACCTTGTTTTTCTTCCTTATACCTGCGGTATCAACAAGATAGAAGTTAAAACCAAATTTATCATATTTTGTATAAATAGAATCTCGAGTTGTACCAGCTATATCAGTCACAACATTTCTGTCATCATTCAAGAACGCATTAATAATGGATGATTTACCTGCATTCGGACGACCAACCACAGCTATACGAGGAATCTCTTCTTCTATAACCTCTGACATTTCTTTTTTGAAAGAAGAGACCACCATATCCAGCAAATCACCTGTTCCACTACCAGTAAGCGCAGAAACACATATTGGTTCGCCAAGTCCTAAACTGTAAAACTCTGCACTGTCATAGCGCAACTCATTAGAATCGGTCTTATTACAACAAAGAATTGTAGGAACCTTTGAACGACGCAATATATTAGCTACAGCCTGATCTAAATCTGTAACTCCGGTTCTTACATCCACCAAAAACAAAATGACATCACATTCTTCAATAGCTATACGCACTTGCTTACGTATTTCCTCCTCAAAAATATCATCTGAATTGACAACCCAGCCTCCAGTATCAACTACCGAAAATTCCTTGTTGCCCCATTCACACTTGCCGTATTGACGATCGCGAGTTGTTCCCGCCTCATCACTAACTATTGCATGACGAGTCTTTGTCAATCGATTAAAAAGTGTAGATTTGCCCACATTTGGACGTCCTACAATTGCTAATAAATTTGCCATAATCTATTAAAGATTTAAAAAGGTTAAGTTCTCACGAACTCAGAGCCATAAGCACCTTTGATTGGTAATAACCCTTAACTCCGAATGGCTCTCCCTCCCCTTGAGGGTGGGTCAGAGCAAGGCATAATGAAAAAATTCTATATTAATATCAAGTTTACAACTTAATCTTATAAATTCTAATAACTCTGCAAGCAAAAACAAAAGTAAGTAAAACTTTAATTTGTCTTTTATGGTTCTGTATTTATAAAAAATAAAGGCCATTACAGAATCATCATTCCTGATTATAACCAAAAATATTTAGTTTTTTATCTGAATTACGCCAATCTTTATCAACTTTGACAAAAGCCTCCAAATAAATGGATTTTCCAAAGAAACGCTCTAAAGCCTTTCTTGCTTCTGTTGCCACTTTCTTCAAAGCCTTACCTTGATGTCCTATAATAATACCCTTCTGAGAATCCCTTTCCACATAAATTACAGCATTTATACGAATAAGTTTGTCATCCTCAACAAAACTGTCAACACCAACCTCTACAGAATAAGGAATTTCTTTGTCATAATACAACAATATCTTTTCACGAATAATTTCACTAACAAAAAAGCGAGCAGGTTTATCTGTCAACTGTGTCTTGTCAAAATAAGGGGGACATTCAGGAAGAAGAGCTTTAATTCTATTTAAGACTGGTTCTACATTAAATTTCGCCAAAGCAGAAACTGGTACAATTTCAGCGTTTGGCAATATTGAATGCCACTCTTCAACCAAATTTACAAGTTTAGCCTGATCTATCAAGTCTATCTTATTAATCAACACGAGTACAGGAACCTCCATTTTTGATACCTTCTGAAGGAAATCACTGTTTTTATCTATCTTTTCAATAGGATCAGTCACATATAGCAGAACATCAGCATCAACAAGAGCACTTTCAGAAAAAGCAAGCATCGACTCCTGCAGTTTATAATTTGGTTTCAGCACACCAGGAGTGTCTGAAAAAACAATCTGAAATTCTTCGTCATTAATAATACCCATTATTCTATGACGAGTAGTCTGAGCCTTAAAAGTGGCAATAGAAATACGCTCACCTACAAAAAGGTTCATTAATGTTGATTTTCCCACATTCGGATTTCCAACAATATTCACAAATCCAGATTTATGCACGTTATAATCAGTATTTTAAGTATTCAAAAAAAATTACATATAAATCAACAAAAGCGTATCGCTGAGGATACGCTTTATGAGAACTATTAATTATTAATTCTTGTTTGCACGTTTTGCATACCAATCTTCACGACTAATATCACCTTCTTTATAGAATTCAGGAGGATTATCAGCAAACTTACTACCATCATATCCCCATTTCATATAAGAAGCACCCCATGTAAATCCAGCCCCAAAAGCCGTAACAATCAAATTATCACCTTGCTTTAACTTTTGCTCATATTCCCAAAGGCATAGAGGCAAAGTTCCACCTGACGTATTTGCCATGTGGTCAATATTAATCATCACCTTCTCTTCAGGTACATCTATTCTTTGGGCTACAGCAGTTTCAATACGTATGTTAGCCTGATGAGGAACAATCCATGCTATGTTCTCATTTGTCAAGTTATTACGCTTTGCTATAGTTTCAACAGAATTTGACATATTTGTAACAGCATGTTTGAAGACATTGCGTCCTTCTTGGTAGCAAAAATGAAGTCTCTGATCTACAGTTTCATGAGTTGGCATTTGAGCTGAACCACCAGCAGCCATATGTAGGAATTCATATCCCTTACCATCAACTTTATGGAAGCAGTCCATCAGTCCATAATCTTCAGTTGTAGCTTCCATCATCACACAAGCCGCGCCATCACCAAATATAGGGCAAGTATTTCTATCCTCATAATTAGTCATAGAGGACATATGGTCACCTCCACCAACAATGATGCGTTTGTAACGACCTGATCGTATCAAATTGGCTCCCATCTCCATAGCATAAAGGAATCCCGCACATGCCGCTTCCATATCAAACCCCCAGCAATTGCTCAGATTCAAATTACCTATAACCAAAGAAGCGGTTGAAGGAAAATGATAATCAGGTGTCGTTGTAGCTACAATGAGAGCTTCAATGCTGTCTGGATCTACTTGCGTTTTATCAAGCAATTGCTTTACAGCTTTTGTCATCAAATAAGAAGTTCCCTTACCTTCCTCAGGTTTCAATATATGACGTGTTTTGACACCAATTCGCTGCATTATCAATTCATC
>JAFTTD010000184.1 GCA_017466965.1 Bacteroidaceae bacterium | reverse complement strand
TTCTTTCTTTAATATATATACACCTTGAGGAAGTGACAACTGATTAAATTGATTCTCTACTACTTCACAAAAACGCTCACCTCTGACATTGTAAAATTGAGACATTGCAATAGGAGCATCAACAACTGCTATTCCACTTTCAATCCCTGTAATATTAAGCACATATATATCAGTATTATATACGAGGACATTGTTTTCCAAATCCATTCTCCATACTAACAGTTTGTATTTGCCATCTATCTTATACAACATCGGATACACCGAGATACTTGCATTTGAAGATTTGAATTCAAAAACATTTTTTCCATATTCGTCGTATATAATCGCTCTGTTGTAATCTGTTTCTCCAGAATTCATTCCTCTCATCACTACAATAAACAGATCAGAGGTATTGGTATTTGCCAACTGTATTCTTGTACAAGAGGATATGGTGTATCCCGACGGAATATCAAACGTGAATGTCTCTTTCGTCAAATTATAGTCAGTATCGTATGTCTTGTAAACAACAGAGTTCCCTTGTATCTCATTACCATAAAAGACATTGGCTTGTGCTGGAGTTGATAAGTTTGTATAACTCCCTGCTTCCAAAGCACTATTGAACGTAAATTGTCCTTCAAGTGTTTTTTCAAACTTGAACAAATCTTGTGCAAAAGCATTCATGCAAAACAATGCACATATAAGCAAATAAAATCTTTTCATAAGTTCTTTCTTTATAGATTAATATTTTTCTCTTCGTTACTTCACGCATAACCATAAAAGAAAAGCGTGAGTTTGTTATCACGCCCTAAAGGTACTACCACATACCTGCACACTTGATAAACACACCCCACGCTATCGCGTAGGCGCTTTGTGCCTATCATTCTTGTGTGCCATTTCGAAGGTGGTAGTTTCTTAGGGCAACGAACAATAGCAAAACGCTACAATTCCATTTTTTCTTTCGAGCCGACGACACTTCGTCTGAACTCGAAGGCAAAGGTAAAGAATGCTTTGGAAATAAAGAAAGAAAAGGAGAGAAAAATTTGCAAAAACAGGGTAGGATAGGGAAAGAGACAGGGGCAAGCCAAAGAAAAATTGAGGGAAGAGGAAGCCCTCTTCCCGACAAGAAAACATTGATTATCTACTGCCATATTGCTGCCATGCTGATGTCAGTTTGCTGCCAAGCCACATGTAGCGTGCTGCCAAGCCGACTGTAGTGCGCTGCCAAGCCGACTGTAGCGGACTGCCAAGACGAAGGAAGAAAGTTGGCAGCAAACACATCAGATGGAGTGCTCCCAAAGGTAGTCCTCCACGTAGGCGTCAAACTCCCACGGATCAGTGTATCCAAGGCGGGTAATGATGCGGCGTACAGCCTTCTGTTCATCGGGAGAGAGCAAGCGCTCACCCTTGCGAACGCGGTAATAGGTGCGTTCACTAAAGTGGGACATCAGGGCTGAGACGGCACGCTTGTGGATACCGTAAGGCAATTTCTCCATCATACCCTTGAGGCCCTTAGCGTGAAATACCTTTTCTGCCTTGACATAATGGGGACATTTGCCCGTCTTGTTGAGCAGGTGGGGATTGAAGATGCGGACCTTCAGCTCCTCGGTCATGGGCAGAGCAGTATGGCGCAAGCAGGTGGAAGCTTTTGGGCATTCGCCAAAAATACAGAAGTCGTAATAGGAAGGTACTGTCGGTTTGTCGTTCATAAAAGTATCTATTATATCAGTTGGTATTGGATACAAAGTTACAACAATTTTGTCCCGATTGCAAACTTTTCCTCCCTAAATGCGATTTATCCGAGAGAAATGCCTATCTTTGTGCATTGTTAGTGACGAGCGATGAGCTACGAGTGACGAGAAAAAACAATGAGTCGTTAACCTCTGATAAAAGTGTAAAAGGGATATGAAGAAATTAGTAGTTTTGTCAGGTGCCGGCATGAGTGCCGAGAGTGGTATCAGTACGTTTCGCGATGCGGGCGGACTGTGGGAACAATACCCCGTGGAAGCGGTGGCTACGCCCGAGGGATATGCGCGCGACCCGGAGCTGGTGACGCGCTTCTACAACGAACGCCGACGCCAGTTGCAACACGTGGAGCCTAACCAGGGACACCGCCTGTTGGCTGAAATGGAGAAGGAGTACGACATCACCATCATCACACAAAACGTGGACAACCTGCACGAACGGGCGGGAAGTTCGCACATCATCCACCTGCATGGGGAACTGATGAAGGTGACTTCGAGCCACCAGCCGAACAACCCGGACTTCATCCGCGAACTGAAGCCCGAGGAGTGGGAAGTGAAGATGGGCGACCTG
>JAFTTD010000183.1 GCA_017466965.1 Bacteroidaceae bacterium | reverse complement strand
CGTAAGCCTATCAAGGAGAGTACATTGAGGGTTGCATATAATTTCACGGGTAATGTTCAAATCCCTATGTTGGGTGATTATGATATGCTTAATGCTGCTGACAAGTTGCATTATGAAAAACTTGCAGGCTTGTATGATGGCGGTGGAGATATTGCGTTGCAATATGAACTCGATGAACTCTACAACAAGCGATTCAAAGATATTAGAGCTGGACAGAATTCTGACTGGTTGTCTCAGCCTGCCCGAAATTCTTTCTCTCATGACCACTCGCTTCGTGTTTATGGAGGAGCTTCGAACTTGCGCTATGAGTTGACAGGCCGTTTTGCTGATACTCGTGGTGTGATGAAGGGAGATTTCCGTAAGCGTTACAGTTTGGGATTCAAACTTGATTATTTTATTAATAATTCACTCCAAGTGTCTAACCGTACAACGTATCAGGACGTGCAGTCGAAGGATACGCCGTATGGCAGTTTCTCTCAATATGTTCAGATGAATCCGTACGACCGTATGTATAATGCAGACGGAAGTGTTAATCTTGATTTGGCTTGGGACCTTGACAATCCGCTTTATGAAGCTGAATTGGGTAGCTTCTCTAAGGGCGGAACAAGAACTTTCAGCAATGTTACCGATTTTCGTTGGGACATAAGCAAGTTGTTCCGATTGACAGGTCATTTCAATATCTCTTCTGACATGGGCTACAGAGATACCTTCGTGTCACCGAAGTCAAGAATATATAAGGATGAAACGGATTTGACTAAAAAGGGCTCGCTTACAAAGAAAGCTGTTCGTGGAACAACTATAAATGCGAATGTTGTGGGTTCGTTTAATAAAATGTATATGGACGAGTCGCTTATCAGTATTACAGCTGGATGGGAACTTAACAATTCAAACTCAAGATCTGAATATACTCAGGCAATAGGCTTCTTTAATGATGCAATGTCGTTCATAGGAAATGCGGCTGGCTATCCTCAAAGCCAGGTTCCTTATGGAGACCTTGCTGAAACAGCAGATGTGGGTGTCTTCTTGAATGGAACGTATTCTTTCAGGAACCGTTATGTCGTTGATGGTACATGGAGAATGACGGGGTCTTCACAATTTGGAGAAAACAACCGTTACGGACATTTCTGGTCTGGCGGTTTAGGGTGGAACATACTTAACGAAAGTTTTATGGAGGAATGGAAAGACAGAATAGACCTTATGAAACTGCGCGGAAGTATGGGATATACCGGAAAGGTGAGCTTCAGTCCGTTCCAGGCTATGACAATGTATCAGTATCTGAACGACTATGAATACAAGAATGGTATTGGCGCAGTTCCTGTCACTATAGGAAATGTTGATCTGACATGGGAAAGAACGATGAACTATAATGTCGGATTTGATTTCAGTATGTTTGGACGTCGTTTGAACTTTGTATTTGATGCATATATAAGAAACACAACAGATTTGCTGCTTGATAAATCTAAAGCGCCTTCTACGGGTGTAACCATGGCTAAGTCAAACCTTGGTGAATTGCAGAACCGGGGTATTGAATTCCAATTGGACGGATATATATATCGCAGGAATGATTTTTATTGGCGACTTGCTACAAGCGGATATATGAATCGTAACAAGATTACAAAGATAGACCGTGCGCTTGAAGAAATTAACAAGAATAACGAGGCTATGTCTGGAAGTTCGCTTATTCCGCTTCCGCAGTATGCCGAAGGGGAAAGTGTGACAGCATTGAAACTTGTGCGTTCTGCAGGTATTGACCCTGCTACAGGAAAGGAAATATACATTAAGCGAAACGGTGAGCTAACATTTGATTATGATCCTGCGGACAAAGTGCTGATTGGCGATACTGAACCTGAATTTGCAGGTACCTTTTCAACAAATGTTTTTTATAAGGGATTCAGTGTTTATGCTATGTTGAACTACAGGCTCGGAGCATGGATTTATAATACTACTCGTGCAACAAAAGTAGAGGGAAATAATCCAAGAAGGAATGCCGACCAGCGAGTGTTTGATAACAGGTGGAAACAGCCTGGAGATGTGGCTCTATATAAGGATATCGCTGATACTTCAATGCCAAAGCAGACAGACAGATTTGCAGAAGAGGAGAATACGCTGACATTGGGGACACTAAGTTTCAGTTATGAATTTGAGGATGATTTCTGCAAGAAACTTTATTTGAGAAATCTTCGTGCAGGTGTGAACTTTACAGATTTGATAAGATTGTCGTCTGTGAAAATAGAAAGAGGTACAGACTATCTTTATAGCAAGGGATTTGAAATATTCTTCAGTGCAAAATTTTAATGGAGG
>JAFTTD010000182.1 GCA_017466965.1 Bacteroidaceae bacterium | reverse complement strand
TATAATAAGAGTATCCGTTATAAGGGAATCCTCCTCCAAGCCGGCACCTACAACAATGGTAAGAGCCCGATTGCGGGAAACCATCTCACCGGCATTCAGCAAACGAAGTCCCTGCTTCACTCCGAGCACCCATCCTTCCTGCTCGCCCTCAACAAGCTCAGGCGGAGACAGATGAAAACCTAAAGCCTTAAGCCTTGCTTCAGCCTCACGCAGAGAACTGTTGTTTGCCAAATCTGGCATCTTCACCATTGGTTCACCACGCAAATTGACAGTCAGGTACACAACACGCTCACTCTTCACAATGCTACCGCCCTCGGGAGTCTGAAGCAGAACTTCCCCAGGAACAGCCGACTGCGAATACGACGAATCAGCCACAACGCCTACAAGCCCTTTGTCCTCAAGTATCCTCTGAGCTGTCACAGCTGTCTGCCCAACAACTTTAGGAACTTCAATCTTTTCGCCATGCTTAGTATATTCATTCAATGAATGCAGCGCCAATAAAGGAACAGCCACTGCAACAACTACCATCAAAGCAATGTTTATCCAGAAGACTCTGCCTGATTTGCCAGTAAAAAAACTTTTGAAACCCATTATGAAAATTATAAAATAATTATAAATTGCCTCAAAGATACAAAAAAAGGCAGAAGTTTCATCAAAACTCCTGCCTTATTATTACTTCAATCCTTGCTGTCGCACCAAATAATCATACATTTAAGCTCTTCACGACATTGAGGATTCAGAAAAAGCGTGCATTACTTTCCGTGGTGCTCGCTTGAAACAGTCAACTTCTTGCGACCTTTCTTACGACGTGAAGCCAATACACGACGACCTGTAGCTGTCGCCATACGTTCACGAAAACCATGCTTGTTCACTCTCTTTCTGTTGTGAGGCTGAAATGTTCTTTTCATTTTTATTCTATTTTTAAGTTATTATTTTCAAATAATCTGTTTTCACCAAACATTAAATTACGGCTGAAAACATCAGCACCAACTTTATGCCTGATATTCAGAGCAACAATTTATATGGCTTGAATTTAACTATTTCCAAGCCACAAATTGCATCAAATGCTCCAATTCGGCTTGCAAAAGTAGTGATTTTTTGTAAAATGCCCAAAGTTTATAGGGTTTTTACACATCTTTTTTTGTCATTTTATGAAAAAAAGCTACTTTTGCACTCGATTTAAGACGAATAAAAGACAAATTTATATTATAAACAAGAAATTAAGCTAATATGTTAGCAGGAGACATTAAGAAAAACGTATGTTTGCGTATTGACGGCAGAATCTATGTTGTAATAGACTTCTTGCACGTAAAACCAGGTAAAGGAAACACAGTGATGAGAACAAAGCTTCGCGACGTTGCAGACGGACGTGTGCTTGAGCGCACATGGATTGTCAGCGCAAAGCTCGAAGAAGTGCAGGTTGACCACCGTCAGTTCCAGTATCTTGACAAAGAAGGAGACGACCTTGTATTCATGAACAACGAAACATTTGAGCAGGTAAACATCCCACGTGACGTAATCACAGGAGTTGACTTCCTCAAAGAAGGCGACAACATCATGGCTGCTATCGACGCTTCAACAGACACAATCCTCACTGGTGAAGTAGCAACAAAAGTTGTACTCAAGGTTACATATACAGAACCAGGACTCAAAGGCGACACAGCAACAAATGCAACTAAGCCAGCTACAGTTGAAACAGGAGCAGAAATACGCGTTCCTTTGTTCATCAACGAAGGCGACATGATTGAAGTTGACACACGCGACGGTTCATACGTAACTCGCAAATAAAACCAACAGAAATAAGTCAAAAACAAGAAAGCTACCAATCAAATGGTAGCTTTTTTTATTTCACCCCAACAAAAAGAGAAACATCACGAAGTACAATCGCAAATGAAACGCAGGCCCGTCTGCATACAAACGTAGGCCCGTTTGCACACAAACGCAGGCCCGTTTTGCAACCAACGAGCCTGCGTTTGTATATTATTGAGCCTGCGCCAACAATAAAACAATGGCATATAACGTCCTTTCAAACAAAACTAATCACAGAAAATAAGCACATGCTTTAAATCAACCCACGATCTTCATTCATTCAGAATCATTTCAAATCTGCAGTTAAGAAGCAATAAACTATTTTTCTGATTCTTCCTTTTTGGGACACAAACCAAACAACAAATCATCTTCATCTATCTGATAGAGTCTGAACAAGTTCATCATGACACACATGCCCCTAAAAAACAATAACCACCGCACTTCGCAGCGCAGTGGTTATCAGGTGAAATGTTAATATTTCTATTTGGGGGAAGGACATGGACTTCACAGTCCGTCTTAGTTCTATTTCATTATTTAGGGACAACAAAATAGAACATTGTCCATAGCATAATATATGTATGAATATTCATTTCATTTTTTGTCAAATTAATACAAAAAATACAATATCCGCCGATATTAAAAATGTGGAATCATTT
>JAFTTD010000181.1 GCA_017466965.1 Bacteroidaceae bacterium | reverse complement strand
AGAGTGGACATTATGATGAAACACAGGCTTTGTTTAAAGAATTAAGTGAAACAATAGGCGTATTGCAGTTTATTCGTTCAGGTCGTGTCGCTATTACAAAAAGTCCGGTTGAACGTCTAAGTGATATGTTGGCTGAGATGGAACGGAAGTTGCAAGAAAAAAATAAAGCATAATGGAAAAGACTAAAGTAGGAGAATTTCAGTTTGTTACTGAGCCTTATTTATCAGACTTCCGAGGGCGTGTTACTATTCCGATGATTGGGAATTATTTGTTGCAAGTAGCTTCTAAGCATGCAGCAGAGAGAGGATTTGGATATAGTGATATGTCTGAGAAACATACGGCTTGGGTTCTTTCTCGTTTAGCGATTGAGATAATTGAATATCCTGCTGTGTCAGAATCTATCACTTTATATACTTGGGTGGATGAGGTAGGCCGTTTGTTTACAAGCCGCTGTTTTGAATTAGTGAATAGTGAAGGAAAGACATTTGGATATGCTCGTTCTATTTGGGCTGCGATTGATGTGAATACGAGAAGACCGACTTTGTTGGATATTAATCGAATCGGTGAATATATATCAGATCGTCCTGGCCCGATAGAGAAACCTGGGAAAATTGCTCCGATAGAAAATGAGACGGAAGGTAGTCTTTATGTCGTTAAGTACAGTGATCTGGATATCAATGGGCATTTGAATAGTATGAAATATATAGAACATCTTTTAGATCTGTTTGATATAGAACTATTCAAGACGAAAGATATTAAGCGCTTTGAAATTGCTTATCAATCGGAGGGTAAATATGGTATGGAGCTTATGTTGCATAAGCTGAAAATGGATTCTGATAGTTATAGTTTATCGATATGTAATGGAGGCAAAGCAATTTGTCGCGCTTCCGTTATTTGGAGTTAAGTAGAAATAAGTTTAATACATTTTAAAATAAAAAAGAAAATGGCAATAATGAATTTTGGCGGTGTTGACGAAAATGTTGTAACCCGCGAAGAGTTTCCGTTGGAAAAGGCAAGAGAAGTATTGAAAGATGAAGTAATCGCTGTAATTGGTTATGGCGTTCAGGGTCCTGGACAAAGCTTGAACTTGCGTGACAATGGTTTTAATGTTATCGTAGGACAGCGTAAAGGTGGTAAAACTTGGGATAAGGCTGTTGCTGATGGTTGGGTTCCTGGTGAAACCTTATTTGATATTGACGAAGCTTGTGAAAAGGCAACTATTATACAGTATCTGTTATCTGACGCTGCTCAGATTGAAGTTTGGCCACGTGTTAAAAAACATTTGACTCCTGGTAAGGCTTTGTATTTCTCTCATGGTTTTGCAATTACTTATAAAGAACGTACAAATATCGTTCCTCCAGCAGAGGTTGATGTTATCATGATTGCTCCGAAGGGGTCAGGTACATCTTTACGTCGTATGTTCTTGCAAGGTCGTGGTTTGAATTCAAGTTATGCAATTTTCCAGAATGCAACTGGTAAAGCTTGGGACCGTGTTATTGCTTTAGGTATTGGAGTAGGTTCTGGTTATTTGTTTGAAACAACATTTAAGAAAGAAGTTTATTCTGATTTAACTGGCGAACGTGGTACATTGATGGGAGCTATTCAAGGATTGTTGTTGGCTCAGTATGAAACATTGCGTGAAAATGGCCATGAACCATCAGAAGCATTCAATGAAACAGTAGAGGAATTAACTCAGTCTTTGATGCCGTTATTCGCAGAAAATGGTATGGATTGGATGTATGCTAACTGTTCTACTACAGCACAACGCGGTGCATTAGATTGGATGGGCCCGTTCCATGATGCAACTAAACCTGTATTTGAAAAGTTATATAAGGAAGTTGCTTGTGGTAATGAAGCGCAACGTTCTATTGATTCTAACTCTCAGCCGGATTATCGTGAAAAGTTAGAAGTGGAATTGGAAGCATTGCGCAACAGCGAAATGTGGCGTGCGGGTGCAGTAGTACGTAAATTACGTCCTGAGAATAATTAATATTTCATAGAAATATAGGAAAAGCGGTAGTCCTTTGGGGGATTATCGCTTTTTTTGTCGTTAATAAATCTTTTTTCTTGTATCTTCGTTGCAGAATTAATACTTAAATAAAAAGTTATGAAAAAAGTTAGTTTAGCTTTTCTTCTATGTATGTTTTCCATATTACCTATGGTAGACCAATGGAACATATATGAACGAATCAAAATTGTACATGGCCCTTATTTTCAAAATGTAGGACCAAATGAAGCAACCATTGTGTGGATGTCGGATAAACCTTCAATTGGATGGGTTGAGGTAGCGCCTGATGTAGATGAGAGTTTTTATGCAGAGGAACGTCCGCGTTTCTTTGATGCTCGTGATGGAGTAAAAACAACCTCTGTTCTTCATTCTGTGAAGTTAAAGAATTTGAAACCTGGAACAAGTTATCGTTATCGTGTGTATGTGCAACGTGTATTACATCATAAGGGCAATCGGGTGATTTATGGTAATACTGCTGCAACTGATGTTTATTCAAAGAAGCCGTTAACATTTAAGACAAGTGATCCAACTGCTTCAACACTTTCTTTTGCTATGCTGTGTGATATTCATGGAAAAAATGAGATGTTGACAAATCTTGTTTCTAAATGTGACTTAAAGAAAACAGATTTGTTTTTGTTTAATGGAGATATGGTGTCCATTTTGAATGAAGAGAGCCATATATTTGATGGTTTTATGGATACTGCCACTAAGTTGTTTGCTTCAGAGATCCCTATGTATTATGCGCGAGGTAATCATGAGACACGAGGTGCTTATGCTGGAGAATTTCATCGTTATTTCTCTCCGAAAGAAGAAAACTTATATTATGCTTTTCGCCAAGGTCCTGTCTTTTT
>JAFTTD010000180.1 GCA_017466965.1 Bacteroidaceae bacterium | reverse complement strand
GCCATATCTGCATTATCAGAAGGACGCTTACCAAGCTTAATGATTCTTGTATAACCACCTGGACGATCTGCAACTTTCTGTGAGATTGTACCAAAGAGTTCAGTAATAGCGTATTTGTTCTGCAAATAGCTGAATACTACACGACGTGAAGCAGTTGTGTCATTCTTTGATCTATTAATGAGTGGCTCAACATACACACGTAATGCCTTAGCCTTAGGAAGAGTCGTAGTAATTCTCTTATGCATGATCAAAGATATAGCCATATTTGCTAGCATAGCAGCTCTGTGAGGAGCTTTACGACCGAGATGGTTGAATTTTTTATTGTGTCTCATCTTTTAATCTTTATCTAATTTATACTTAGAAATATCTGTTCCGAACGAAAGGTTCAAGTCCTCAAGCAAGACGTCAAGCTCTGTAAGTGACTTCTTACCAAAGTTGCGGAACTTAAGCAAGTCTGTTTTGTTGAATTGAACTAAATCGCCGAGTGTTTCAACATCAGCAGCCTTCAAGCAATTGAGAGCGCGTACTGAAAGATCCATATCAACGAGCTTAGTTTTAAGCAACTGGCGCATACGCAATACTTCCTCATCAAATTCTTCGTTACCATCAAGATCATTATTTTCTAATGTAATCTTTTCATCAGAGAATAACATGAAATGATAAATAAGAATTTTAGAAGCTTCTTTCAAAGCATCTTTTGGATGAATAGAACCATCTGTCTGTATTTCAATTACCAACTTTTCATAGTCAGTTTTTTGCTGTACACGATAATTCTCAACTGCGAACTTGACGTTGCGTATAGGGGTGTAGATAGAGTCGATGGCTAATTCGTTTACCTCCTTGCAGAAATCACGATTTTCTTCAGAAGGAACATAACCTCTTCCCTTATTAATACACAACTCTAACTCCAATGTTGCTTGTGGGTCTAAATGACAAATAACCAAATCAGGATTTAACACTCCAAATCCATTGAGATATTTGTTTATATCTCCAGCCTTAAACTCGCTTGCGTTCTCAATAGTGATTGAAACTCTCTCTAATTCAGTTTCATCTACTAATTGCTTGAATCTTACTTGCTTCAGATTCAAGATAATGTTGGTGACATCCTCCTTAACCCCTGGTATAGTAGAAAATTCCTGCTCAACTCCAGCTATTCGAACTGTGTTGATAGCATACCCGTCTAACGAAGAAAGAAGAATGCTGCGTAGTGAATTACCAATAGTAATTCCGAATCCTGGCTCCAAAGGACGGAATTCAAACTTTCCGTACTTGTCGTCAGCTTCCATCATTATTACTTTTTCTGGTTTTTGAAATGCTAATACCGCCATTATTATTATTTATTATTTAGAGTACAACTCGACACTCAACTGCTCTTTAATGTTCTCAGGAATATCTGCTCTCTCAGGCTTGTGAAGGAATTTACCTCCCATCACATTCTGATCCCACTCAAGCCAAGGATATTTGCTGTGGTTAAAACCAGCCAATGAAGCCTGAATAACTTCAAGTGACTTAGCTTTTTCACGAACACAAACAATCTGACCTGGAGCAACAGAATAAGAAGGTATATTTACAACTTTTCCATCAACAACAATATGCTTGTGGCTAACGAGCTGACGAGCAGCAGCACGTGTAGGTGCTATTCCAAGACGATAAACAACATTGTCAAGACGTGACTCAAGATTCTGTAACAAAACTTCACCTGTTACACCATCTGCCTTTGAAGACTTCTCAAACAAGTTGCGGAACTGACGCTCAAGTACTCCATATGTATATTTAGCTTTCTGCTTCTCAGCAAGCATGAGTCCATACTCAGAAGACTTCTTGCGACGGTTATTACCATGCTGACCAGCAGGGTAATTTCTTTTTGACAAAACCTTATCTGGTCCGAAGATCGCTTCACCAAAACGACGCGAAATTCTTGATTTAGGTCCAATATATCTAGCCATTTCTATCTTAATTTTACAAATTCATACACATTATATTGCAGCCGCGATAACAGAAAGGAAAGATGTCATCAAAAAATATCATGCGTATGACAATAAATAATAATTAAACTCTTCTTCTCTTTGGAGGACGACATCCATTATGTGGAAGCGGAGTTACGTCAATAATCTCAGTAACTTCTATTCCTAATGCATGAACACCACGGATTGCAGATTCACGACCATTACCTGGACCCTTTACGTATGCAACAACCTTTCTCAAACCGAGGTCAAAGGCAGTCTTTGCACAATCTTGTGCTGCCATCTGTGCTGCATAAGGAGTGTTCTTCTTTGAACCTCTAAAGCCCATTTTACCGGCAGAAGACCATGATATAACCTGTCCCTCACTATTTGCCAAAGTAACAATGATGTTATTGAATGAGGAATGAACATGAAGCTGACCCTGAGCGTCAACCTTGACATTTCTCTTCTTTGCAGAAGTTGTTTTCTTTGCCATATTTCAATATTATTTAGTAGCTTTTTTCTTGTTTGCAACTGTCTTCTTCTTACCTTTACGTGTACGGGCATTATTCTTTGTGCTCTGTCCACGAACAGGAAGACCAATACGATGACGAATACCGCGGTAACAACCTATATCCATCAATCTCTTAATATTAAGTTGGATTTCAGAACGGAGGTCACCTTCTACTTTATATTCAGCAGAAATGATTTCACGAATCTTACCAGCTTGTTCGTCATTCCAATCCTTAACTTTCATGTCTTTGTCAACTCCAGCCTTTTCCAAAATTTTAGCTGAGCTACTGCGTCCTATACCGAAAATATAAGTTAACGCTATTTCACCTCTCTTATTCTGAGGGAGGTCTACACCTACAATTCTTATTGCCATATGTAAAAATTATTTCAAATTCCAACAAAAGAATTATCCCTGACGTAATTTATACTTAGGATTCTTCTTATTAATCACGAACAGACGTCCTTTACGTCTTACGATAACGCAATCAGGTGTACGTTTTTTTAATGATGCTCTT
>JAFTTD010000179.1 GCA_017466965.1 Bacteroidaceae bacterium | reverse complement strand
GTTCCTTTTCAAGCAGAATTTTAGCTTGGGCATAATTGCCTGCCTTGTACGCGCTCTGGCCTGTTACAGGTGCAGCCTCAGCCTTTACCGTTTCTGAAGACTCGGTTTCCACAGCTTTCGGTTTAGCAGCTACGGTTTCCGCCTTCATAGGCTCAGCCTTCACAGTTGTCTCTTTCACCACTTGCGGTTTAGCCTTGACTGCGCTACTCTGTTCGTTGCCTGATTTTGCATCAGCAAGCTCCTTAGCCTGGGGCTCAGCTGACTCCACAGAAACTGTCTGCTTGTCGGAGGATGAATTCTGCATCATGAATATAGCTCCGGCAACAATAACAGCTGCCACAACTGCAATCCATATCCAAGAGCGACTCTTCTTTTTCGGTTCATCGAGCTGGGTTCTTATCCGTTCCACCCGAACAGCCTCCTGGCGAACTGGGCCTCCAGTCAATGGGGGAATGGCAGCCTTTGGTTCAGGCTTAGGCGCGTCAGGATGTTTCTTCTTATAACATTCCTTGCACATGAACTCACTTTCTTCATAATACTGGATGGCAACAGTGCGATGACAGATTCTGCATTCCACAGCCTCCAAAATCGGAATTGTACGTCCTGAAAGCTGACAACGAGTTACCTTTTTAGTCTCGTCAACAATATTCTGAACATACTGGTTGTTCGTAGTAGTATTGTTCGTAGTTATATTGCTCGTTGTGCTCGTCATTGTACGCTTATCAACACACTGCGCATTGATGCTGTCGCCAGCTATATCGGTCCTGTCGCCCTGATGAATTCGGTTGTCTTGCTGCATATTAGTGCCTAACGGCATTACGCCGCCAATGCCCATGGTTTCAGCCTTGTTTGCCCTCCAAATATTTCTGTTCCATAAAAAGCACATGGTTTACAAATAAAATGAATAAGGCACATAAAAAAAGTGCTATCTTAGTTTCTCAACATAAGATAGCAAACACTTCAAATTCTATTTGACTATTATTTAATTCCTACCAGTATATTCTATAATGATTATTTAGATTTTAATACTTTCTTATTCCAAGTTCACTAACATACATATAGCACGGACCGCCACCTAATGACACAACATTGGCTTGTTTGCCCATTCTGAAACCAAGAGTCAAAGGACCACCGTCATGTTTGATTTCCTTACTCACATATATCCATTCAGAACTTTTACTTCCACTTTGGTCCCATTCCACACTATCTCTAACTTCAGAAAGCAACGGCAGTTCTCTACTATTCTCCCAGGTTATGTCTTCAATTTTTTCAATAATAGATGTCCTATTATCAACAGAAGCAGTATCTGAATCAATGAGGCTAATCGTGAGTGAATCACTGCCAGAAGTTAGATAAAGATGATTACCATAACCTTTGCTGCGCACTAACGCCTCAAAACAATATGTTCCTTTATCAAGTTTCATATTTTTCACGGCATGAACATTGAAACTCTTCTTTCTGTCATTACAATCAAATTTCAAATAAGAGCAATCAAATCCTAAAGGATGATTATAGCTGTACCCCTCAACATCAGGCAGGCCGTTCTCATACTGAAGCAAATCTATTTCTAAAAAGTCAAGATACCGCCATGAAGCATTATCAAGGAAAATTCCATCACGTGTATTTTCCTCAACATATTCCGCATAACTATCATCATGACATATTTTCCGAGCCTTTTCAAATATCATTATTACATATATACTAAGGACTATACATACTGTCAATGATATGACCCAGAGAATAACAAGCAAAGATTTAGACGACGACGACCATGCTTTAGGTGTTTTGCTAATCCAGCGCAAAAGAACTACAACAGGAATTACAGCAGCAACAAATGCACATAACGCTATAGTCCAAGAATAAACATATACAGCAGGAAATATTTCAACAACTGTCTCAAACATCATGGTACCTGTCAGTCTTGTAATTTCTGCCACATCAAAAGATAATATGCAAAGAGGAACAAGACAAGCAACAACAGCTATCAGCAAACCAAAAGAAACAATCAGAAGCGCACCTTTGGCAACAGACACAAAAAAACCAACTATAGAACCAAGACATCCTGTAACAGAGGTTGTCTTATCTTTAGGCCTGACTATTTCTATTTCTGTTGACATACCATTAACTATTTCCTCATTTATATTTTGAGGAGTAACCTCTATGCCTTTCATTAGAAGTCGTTGCTCAGCCGTACGCGCCAATGGAACAATAATCCACAACAGAAGATATACAACCACAAAGATACCCTGTGTTAGAATTGCAAGCAAAATGAACAATATGCGCCATAAAAGAGGGCTTACTCCACCAAAGAAATGGCTGAAACCAGACGCCACGCCTCCAATCAGTTTGTCCTGACCATCACGGTGCAAAACCCGGCTTTTAAACCACTTACCAAACTTAGACACCCTGTCTTTTATCTTTTCAAAATGTTCATCTTTTTCAATAGACATTGACACTTCAAAAATAGTATTCCCCGAATCGTCATTATCATCAGCAATTTCACTATCATTGATCTCTTCTGGGTTTCCAATTTTATTAATCATATCCTTCACCATTATAATATCAATAGCTTCAACACCAGCATTCTTCATATCCCAAAGATGTTCAGCAACACGATGTTCAATATCATCAGCAATCTCATCACCGCCTTCCTTACCTTCAAAATAACTTTTCATATTATCAAGATACCGTTTAAGAAGCAGATATGCATCCTCATCTATTGAATACAATGAACCAAAAAGATTGATAGATATATTTTTTTTCATAATATTTTCATTTTATTACCGTCATTATAACTTACACATTGATTTAGAGAAAAGATTCATATAATAGAGTTATGAGAAAGATTTTAACAAAAAGTTGTTATTCCAACAATTTGGGCCCGCCATTGATTCTAAGTACACTTACAGCAAAAGCCAGTTCATTCCATGCCAAATCTAATTCGTTTAAGAATGAAACTCCATCATCTGTAAGAGTATAATACTTTCGTGGTGGTCCCTGAGTAGATTCTTTCCACTCATAACTCAACAGACCATCATTTTTAAGACGAGTCAAGAGAGGGTAAAGAGTACCTTCAACAACTATCAGTTTGGCCTCCTTTAACCTTACTATTATATCAGTAGCGTATGATGCTTCATTTCGCAACAACAACAAAATGCAATACTCAAGCATTCCTTTACGCATCTGCGACTTAGCATTATCTATGTTCATATTAGAAACATTCAATAAAATAAATTACGACTCAAAAATTATTATTTAATTACGTACGATTAAACTCTATTATTTATATCTCCTTCTCATGGTGCAAATATAGGCAAAACCATAGTACTATGCAATACATAGTACTGTATAAAACAATACATTTAACATCACTTAACTATAAACACAAATAATTCGACCCTTGTTATATGATATATTCTAAAAAACTCTAAAAGTTGAATTGAAATAATTTATACAATTCAGTCAATAACTTTATCAAAAGTTAAACTCTGATTTATTAGATTGTAAACAAAGTAATGGCACACTTCTTTTTGTTCCTATTTTGAAATATAAATAGAAAATTTGTTAATTAATGACTGATCACATAAGATTCCGAAAGTTTTTTAATTCAAGTTTGCAAAAAATCAACTAACCTTGCACTGCTCCTTTGAGTGCTGTTCTTAAAGCACTTAGGGGTGTATATATGATTTGCC
>JAFTTD010000178.1 GCA_017466965.1 Bacteroidaceae bacterium | reverse complement strand
GACGGACGTATCTCTATTGTAGATGTGACAATTACAACTAATAAAATTTTGGATCAATGAATGCGAAGAATTATATAATGGCAATGCTATGCTGTTTGCTTGCATACGGTGCTGAAGCGCAGGTGACACTGTCTATGGAGAACTTCTATCTGAAGCCAGGCGAGACCCGCACGGTTACACTCGATATGACAAACAATGTGGATATACGCGCATTTCAGGTGCTTATAGACCTTCCTGATAACGTCCGCATGGTGGCGCGTCCCGTTATCTGTCCCAAGCGCAAGGGGGTGGCAGTCAATGAATCGGGCGATAAGGTGGAGGCTGTGAAATCTTTGGGATATAAGCTGAAGGATAACGGCGACTGCATGATTGTAGTGAATGCCGCAGATGCAGTTCCGTTCACCGGTTCGGAGGGGGCAGTGATAACCCTTACGCTGCAGGCGGACGAGAGAAGTCCTGAACGCAGTGAGGAGATACGTTTGCAGGATATGGAACTGGTGTATGCAGATGGCATCACAAGTGTTCGTCCCGAAGACAAGGTGTGTAAGGTGGATATATGTTCAGAGGTGACAAGCCTCAAGGCTCTGATGAAGGAGCATAAGGGAAATGTGGATGTATATACGCTTAACGGCATTAAGGTGGAATCTTCTGTGCCTTTAGACAAAGTGAGCAGGCTTGTGCCGCGCGGTGTCTATATTATAGAGGGGGTTAAAGTGTATGTAAATAAATAAGTAAAGAGTGATGTCTGTATTCAAGAATAGTAAAATATGGGGCTTTTTGTGCCTGTGGATATGTTCACTGTATATTCATGCCCAGGCAACACTTGGCATTGATGATTTCTCAATTATTCAGGGAGAAACAAAGGAAGTGCTTCTGAAGCTTGACAATACGGTTGATGTAAGAGCTTTTCAGGTGCGTCTGCTTCTTCCGGAGAAAATGACGCTTGCCTCTCAGCCACAGATTGTTGCGGAACGGCAGGGCGGTGGCTACGATGAGTTTGGCGATTGGATGGCATCTTCAAAGAGCTTGAGCTTCAACCGTTGGGATGACGGCAGCTATATGATAGCAGTTAATTCAGATGACGGGCTTCCTTTTTCTGGTACAGAGGGCGGAGTTGTTTCGCTGAAGATAACAGCTGACTGGGACGTTCTTCCCGGGAAATATGAAATTGGTCTTAAAGATATGGAATTGGTTTATGCGGATGGTGTGAACTTTGTCCGTCAGGATGACTGTTCTTGCTTTGCAACAGTTCTGAACGGAACATATAAGCTGACATATCTTTTGGATGGTGAAGTTTATCACAGTGATTCCTTGAGGTGGGGCGAGGCTATTGTTCCGATTGATAATCCTGAAAAGGAAGGATATACTTTCAGCGGCTGGAGCGATATTCCTGATACAATGCCAACGAGCGATGTTACCGTTACGGGTACATTCACTGTTAATTACTATACGGTTACTTATATGCTTGACGGTGATGTGTTCAAGACGGAAAGCGTGGCGTACGGTGCGGATATTGTAATGCCTGACGCTCCTGCGAAAGAAGGGCACACCTTCAGCGGCTGGAGCGAAAGCCCTGCTACCATGCCTGCAAATGATGTGACAGTAACAGGAAGCTACACGGTGAACCATTACAGTCTTGTGTATGTTGTTGACGGAGTTGAATACAAGCGTTACACTCTTGACTATGGTGCAAGTATCACATCTGAAGCTGCGCCTGAAAAGGAAGGATATACCTTCAGCGGCTGGAGCGATATTCCTGAGGCTATGCCGGCGAGCGATGTTACCGTTACAGGTACATTCACAGTTAATTACTATACGGTTACTTATATGCTTGACGGTGAAGTGTTCACGACAGAAAGCGTGGCGTACGGTGCGGATGTACCAACTCCTTCCGTTCCTGTAAAAGAAGGTTACAACTTCAGCGGTTGGGGTGAATTGCCTGCAACCATGCCTGCAAATGACATTACTGTTTCGGGTTTTTACAGTATCAATACAGACCTTAAGTATAACCTTATATATGTTGTTGACGGTGTTGAATACAAACGTGTAGTTCTTACTTTTGGTGATGCAATAGTTTTGGAGGAAGCACCAACTAAGGAAGGTTATACTTTCGACGGCTGGAGTGATGTTCCTGCAACAATGCCTTTGCATGATGTGACTGTTACAGGTTCGTTCACTGCGAACACATACACTGTGACATACATTATTGATGGTGAAACTTTCAAGACGGACAATGTGACATACGGTACAACAATAACAACTCCAGACGCTCCAGCCAAGGAAGGCTATACTTTCAGCGGTTGGGGTGAAGTGCCTGTCGCAATGCCTGCAAGAGACCTTACTTTTGAAGGCTGGTACACAGTGAACCAGTACAGCCTTGTGTATGTTGTTGACGGCGTTGAATACAAGCGTTACAGTCTTGACTATGGTGCAAGTATCACATCTGAATCTGCACCTGAAAAGGAAGGATATACCTTCAGCGGCTGGAGCGATATTCCTGAGACTATGCCGGCGAGCGATGTTACCGTTACAGGTACATTCACAGTTAATTACTATACGGTTACTTATATGCTTGACGGTGAAGTGCTCAAGACAGAAAGTTTGGCATACGGTGCGGATATTGTAATGCCTGACGTTCCTTCGAAGGACGGATACACTTTCAGCGGATGGAGTGAAAGCCCTGCAACCATGCCCGCAAATGATGTTGAAATCTCAGGAACGTTTACTTTAGGTATAAATGTAGATGTTCCGGGTACGCTGCATACAATGTTTACTTGTCCTGAAGATGTAGATACACTTGTTATCAGTGGTGTTCTTTACAGAGAAGACTTTGCTTTCATACATGATTTGCCGAAACTGTGCTATCTGGATGTTAAGGAAGTGACAGTGGGCGCACATGAAGGAGATACACAAATAGATATGTTGTATGATGGTATGTTTGCCGGAATGGTTAAATTGCGCTATTTGTCGTTGCCGGCTTCGGTGACCAATGTGGGTTCAGGAATAGTGTCGCCTGCAATTCTTCGTGAACTTCACTGGAACTGTGATGTTCCTCTTACAGATGCAATAATGGATGATGCAGATGTACCTACAAATATGATTGTATATATATCGGGTGATGCGGAATGTACTTTGGAGAGGAATGTTGTGAGGAATGGAGTTGCCGAGAATATAGTTCTTTCAGACGGGGTTCCATTGCATATTTCAGAACCTTTTGTTGCTGAACATATATCATATACCCGCTATTTTGACAAACAGACAATTCCGCATGAGCCAGGAGGATGGGAGAGTCTGATTCTGCCTTTTGATGTTCAGAGTATCGTGACAGAAGAAGGTGAAACAGTAGCCCCATTCAATAGCGGAGTGGAAGGCTCAAAGCCTTTTATGCTCGCCTCGCTTACAGACAGAGGCTTTGCCGTTGCAACGGAGATAAAGGCTAATGTTCCGTATATTTTGGCTATGCCTAACAGTGAAGCCTATGATATTGGCCAGAATATAAAGGGAAACATTACGTTTGAATCATCGTCTGTAACGGTGGCTCCGACGCTTGAACTGCAAGTTTCTGTGGGACCTGAATTCGACCTTGTCCCTGCATACGAAATGAAGGAACGCGATTTCTCTGTATATGCACTGAACGATATGACATACAATGATATGCTGCCAGGTAGTGCTTTCGTGTCAGGATTGAGAGATGTTCAGCCTTTTGAAGTGTGGGCATCGGTGGAATCTAAATCTGCATCATCAAAGTCTCACTTTGTTATTGGTGGTGATGATGGAGCTACAAATATATCTGCTCTGTATGATACTCAGTATGATAGGCTCAATATGGAAGTAAAGAACGGTGTGTTGTATGTTGATGCTCAGGATGAATGTGTAATAGGACTTTATACGGCAGATGGCCGTCTTGTGCGCCTATTAGACCTTAAGAAGGGCGTAAACATGATAGGAGGTCTTGACAAAGGCATATATATCATTGGCAAGAGGAAGATAAGGATGGGAGGTTTTTAGGAGTTGAGGAGGTCTTTGGGGGGGTAAGGAGTTAGAGGAGTTAAGGAGGTAAGGAGGTAAGGAGTTAAGGAGTTAAAGGATGAAGTTAAAATAAGGAGTTAAAAGGGGACGAATGCATGGGACGGGGTGCTTACCTCACAACCTTATAACCTTATAACCTCAATTAAGTAATTTGAGAACTTAAGAACTCAAAAACTTACAAACTTAAAAACTCAAATACGCCTTACCGCCTTATATGATTTTTTTTTAAGATGCGGAAGTTGAGTTAATCAGAATTTGACTTTTATACTGTTTCCTTGGTATTTTATTGGTCTCTGAATTCCGTTGTGGCAGATGATAAATGTTCTTTCTGCTGGCATTCCTTTGTAGGCACCTTGCCTATTGTCGATAGTTAGTATTCTCTTCTTTTCGTTCCATTTGAACTTGATTATGCT
>JAFTTD010000177.1 GCA_017466965.1 Bacteroidaceae bacterium | reverse complement strand
GCTACTATAGAAGTTTTCAGAGAACAGAACGGCAAGACTGATTTAGAGGCAGAATGTAATAGAATAGAAGGTGAGGCTTTTTATATGAAGAAAGACTATGCAAACGCCATTGCCAAACTGACTTCATATATTGAAGGAACTGAATCACCTAAAAGAACGGCTCTGTATAAACTGGGTATGTGCCATTTTGAAGAAAAAGCATACGCAAAATCTGCTTCTTGTCTTTCACGCAGTGCAGGTACAGAACGTGATGCAATGGCTCAGAGCGCATGGTTCCATGCTGGTATTGGTTATGTGAATGTTTTCAATAGCACACAAGCAAGAATGGCGTTCCAACAAGCCTCGGAAATGAATTTTGATAAAGGAATACAAGAAGAGGCGTTATATAATTACGCTCTTTCTCTGCATGAAAACGGGACAATGGGGTTTGGTGAGTCGGTGAATGTTTTCGAGAAATTTCTTAATACATTTCCTGAGTCTAAACATAAAAGAGATGTTGCAACACATTTGAACGAAGTGTATTTTACTACACAGAACTATACCCAGGCTCTTGCCTCCATAAATAAAATAAAGAATCCGAACAACGATATATTGATAGCTAAGCAGAAAGTGCTTTATAATCTTGGAGCGCAGGAATTTCTTGAAGGAAAATTCAATAGTGCAGTGATATATCTTAACCAGTCAGCTTCTATTGGTCTTGATGCGCAGACTACTATTGACACATACTATTGGAGAGGAGAGACTGAATATAGACTTGGTAAGTTTGCGACTGCAGCATCTGACTTGAAGAAATTTGTTAGTGCTTCAAAGTCTGCATCTTCCAGGAATATTGTCATTGCTAATTATTCTCTTGGTTATACTTATTTCAAACAAAAGAAATATGCTGAATCCCTGAAGTGGTTTGAAAGTTTCTTTTCTGTGACAAACAAAACAAACAAAAAAATTCTTGAAACTATACCTGAGATAAATTCTATAAAGGCTGATGCGGCTAACAGAATGGGTGATTGCCTTTTTGCTAAGCGCCAATATGACGGAGCCTACAAAGCATACCAGAAGGCATTGGAAACAGATGTCTCTATGGGAGACTATTCATTGCTTCAGCAAGCTTTTATCTGCGGCCTTCGTGGTGACTATGCCGGTAAGGTTGTATTGCTCGCCAGAATGGACAGTATTTATTCTGCATCTCAGTATGGTGCTGACGCTTTGTTTGAAAAGGGTAGAGCGTACGTTCAGGGCAATGACAAGCAGAAAGCTTTAGCGACATTCAATAATCTGATATCCAGATATCCGCAGAGCGCATATTCAAGACAGGCGTAAAACGAGTTGGGACTTATTCTATATGAAAGCGGAAAGACTGATGAGGCTATTGCTTTATACAAATCTGTGATAGAAAAATATCCGAATGCGGCTGAAGCACAAACTGCTTTGGCTAATCTTAAGGATATATTCACTGCAAAGGGCAGAATTAATGAATATGCAACTCTTGCAGCGAGTGTAGGAAAGAGCCTTTCTGTTGACGAACTTGATGCTATGGTTCTTGATGCTGCATTGCGAGCTTTAAGTGAAGAAGATGCAGAAAAGGCGGGTTTGTATTATAGGCAGTTGCGTGAACAGACACAGTCCGATGATATGAGACAGAAAGCTCTTGTTGGAGAACTACGTACTGCTGTGGCAAGAAATGATAATAGTGAAGTGGTTGCTGTTGCTGACATAATGCTTCAGGATGGAGCTAAGATGCCGCCAGATGTTGCTGCAGAGGCTCGTTTCTCACGTTCTATGTCAAATATGAATATGGGAAATACAGAGGCTGCTGTTGCAGACTGGACATTGTTGTCGTCTGATCCACGTACCGTTTACGGTGCTGAGGCTGCAGTGCGATTGGCACAATACTCATACGAGACAAAACAGTACGAAGAGGCTGAATCGCTGTTGTTGTCATTCATTGATTCAGGAACTCCTCACGCTTATTGGCTTGCGCGCGGTTTCATACTGCTTGCTGATGTGTATTCTGCTACTGAGCGCAAAGTAGAAGCACGT
>JAFTTD010000176.1 GCA_017466965.1 Bacteroidaceae bacterium | reverse complement strand
GCACAGCGTACTGATGGTACACATTACTTGATGAGCCGCCAAAGGCACAGCCCCAAGCCATCCCATCATCACACCACACAAGCTGAAAGCTGATGCTTCCATGCATAGCTGCAGTCCAACAGGAAAGCCTTTGCGCGACAAATGCTTCACTCCCTTACTGCTAATCCTCATACGCAACCCATCACGATACACAGCATAACGCTTAGCAGTCAGAATTATGCCAATCATCGCAACAACCATAAACACACGGGCAATCAACGTTGATACTCCAGCACCTACAAGTCCCAACTCCGGACATCCGAACTTACCGAAAATAAGCAAATAATTACCTATTATGTTCACAATGTTTCCTCCTATCATCACCCACATCGGCATTTTAGTGTCTCCCACCCCATCACAGAACTGCTTCAAAGAATTGAATGCAGAAACGAAAGGCATTGACGCAAGGATAACAATAAAATATGGGCGAATAATTGGAAGCAACTCCTCAGGCTGTCCTAAAAGATGAAGGCAGAAATAAAGCATCGTCATAAGCGCAACAACAACCATGCACACAGACGTGTTGGCAAGAAGGCTCTCTTTCAACGAACGTGCTGCATCCGAATAATTTCCACGACCATAATAGGCACCTACAACAGGAGTTGTACTATATGAAAATCCTAAAAGAAAATAAATGACAAGTCCAAAGATATTATTGGTAAAACCAGCGGCAGACAATTCATCTGTGCCGTATTGGCCAACCATTATCGTATCGGCAAATCCCGTCACAATAGTTCCCAACTGTGCTACCACAATTGGGAAACCTAAACGTGTTATCAGCAGAAAATGACTGCTGTAATTATTACTAATCAGTTTCATTTTCACTCAATGACTTTTTTGAGCCTAAGTTGTGGGGTATAAGGTTTTGAGGTTGTAAGGTTATAAGGTTGTAAGGTAGGCAATACGTCCTGTTGTATTGTCTGAACTCCTCTACTCCCGAACTCCTGAACTCCATTTATTATAAGGTTATAAGGTAAGTTATCTTAATTCATAATTCATAATTAAAAAACTTAACTACTTAACTCCTTAACTCTCCCTCTACTCCCTTCCCTTTTCGTCAAGATAAGAATCCTTGAAGCCCAAGAAATAAAGAACACCGTCAAGACCAATAGTGTTAATAGACTGCTTGGCATTCGCCACCACACGAGGCTTGGCATGGAAAGCAATACCCAATCCTGCCTCACTGAGCATAGGCAAGTCGTTTGCGCCATCGCCCACGGCAATTGTCTGCGCTATATCCACCTTTTCCACCTGAGCTATGAGCTTGAGAAGTTCTGCCTTTCGTCGTCCGTCAACAATATCACCCAAATAGCGGCCTGTCAACAATCCGTTTTCATCTACTTCAAGTTCATTTGCATAAACATAGTCTATACCATATTTCTTTTGCAGATATTCACCAAAATAAGTGAATCCTCCCGACAAAATTGCTATCTTATACCCATATCTCTTCAGTACATACATAAGTCGGTCAACGCCTTCTGTTATAGGCAGATTCTCTGCTATATCGCGCATAACTTTAGAGTCAAGTCCTTTGAGGAGCGCCACTCTCTCCGTAAAGCTCTCCTTAAAGTCAATCTCCCCTCTCATGGCCCTTTCTGTAATATCCTTAACCTTATCGCCCACACCGGCACGCATTGCAAGTTCGTCTATAACCTCAGTCTGAATCAGCGTTGAGTCCATATCAAAACAGATAAGACGACGCATACGCCGATACATATTGTCAATCTGGAACGAGCAGTCCATTCCCATCTCGCTCGAAAGGCGTAACAGTTCTGCCTGCATACCTTCACGAGGAGTTCCGCGTACAGAAAACTCAATACAAGCCCTTACGTTCTTTCGTGGTTCGGCAATGGAGATTCTTCCCGACAGTCGTCGTATGGAGTCAATGTTCAGCCCTTGTTCCGCAATCAGTCTTGTCACTGCCTCTATCTGCTTTGCAGAAAGTTTTCTGCCGAGCAATGTAAGGATATAGCGGTTCTTTCCCTGACGCCTCACCCACTCCTCG
>JAFTTD010000175.1 GCA_017466965.1 Bacteroidaceae bacterium | reverse complement strand
TCTCCTGTCTGAGGAACAGCGCGAAGCCTTTAATGAGCTCAATGACCAACAGCTTACGGTTTACGCTCTGTCTGAAAAGGATGCTTTTGTCTATGGTGTCCGCTTCGGTGTTGAGTTCATGCTTGACTCACTCTGCAATGTAGAACTGAACTTTTCGTAAAATCCACCTTATACGAACACCAAAAGTGAGAGTTTGCAAAAATTTCTTGCAAAATTGCAAAAATCACGAACATTTTTGCAAACTTTCACGAACTTCTGCCTACTGGAGGACATGATGAACAAGAGAACAAAGGCGCTCACCACTGAGCAGTACAAAGAAATAATACAGACTATGAAGGAAGGCTTCTGCGGTTGCCGCCCCAACGAGAGAGTCGCAACGGCTCTTGTGCTTGAAGGTAATCTGGGCATCAGAGTCAGCGACATTGTAAAACTGAAGCCCTCAAGCATTGTCCGTGACGGCGACCGATACCGCCTTGAAATCACTGAACAGAAAACAGGCAAAAAGCGCGTCTTCTCCGTCCCTCTCGTGATCCAGCAGTACATAGAAAACTACTGCTTGCGGAATGGGATAAAATCAAATGAGCTGATTTTCCCAATCACAGAGCGCGCCATACAAAAGCAGCTTGCCATTGTCTGCGACTACCTTGGCTATGAGGGTATCAGCACCCACAGCTTCCGCAAGTGGTACGCAACAGAGATTTACAAGAACAATGGCTATGACATCGCCCTTGTTCAAAGGCTCTTGCAGCACAGTTCGGCATCTACCACGCAGCGCTACATCGGCATCGAGCCGCAGAGGATAGAGAAGGCAATTGAGGGACATGCTAAGTTGATGTAAAAAGGAGAGGCAACATGGAGATACCTAAAATTTTTTGGAAGTTTTATGACTTGTACAGAAGAGGGCTCCTTACTCTTGAAGAATTTTCGGAGAGCACAAGTCTTTCTGCTGAATTTTTGCAAAAGTGCTTAAGTGAAGTGACTTCATAAATAAAAAAAGCGTGAAAGATGAGAAAAAGTATGATATAATCTTTTTCATCTTTTGGGGAGGCTCGATATTATGAAAATAGAGGAATACAGTTCTCCTGATTTATTAGAAAAATTTGAGTTCCACAACTATAATCACGCATTGGAGATTATCACCCAAGCATTCCCCGAAGAATGGGACGATATTGTTCAGTGCCTTAGACAGCTTGACATCACAACAGAGGATCTTCGCCAAGCAGGAGGCAATGAGACAAATATTCCAAAGAAATTTGATGACGTTCTATACCCCAGAGGTTGGCGTGAAATTAGAATATCAGGAAATCTTAGTATTAAATTTTTCCCTCGTAGGGCAGAGCAGAGAGGCCGTTTTTCTGATGTCCCATTTGACGAAAAGATAATAGAGAACTACATTGATGGTCATAACATTGACTTCATTAAGGGCAGAGTTGCATTTGACTTGGAATGGAACAGCAAAGACCAAACGTTTGATAGAGATCTTTTGGCAATGAGAACTTATTATGACTGTGATATAATAAGCGCAGGAATAATCATAACAAGAGCCGAAAACCTAAATGACGTTTTTAAGACTGTTTACACAGAGGGCAGTACAAAGCCCATTATGCAAAAATATGGAGCAAGTACAACGTGGATGGGAAAATTGACCTATAGGTTGGATTCACGCCGTAATGGAGGCTGCCCAATCCTCGCTGTTGGCATTAAAAAAACTTGTATTTCTGATTGGACGGAAGGTTATATAGATGAACACAGACCTCAAGACTAATGAAAATCTTTTGTCTTTTTGTGATGGGCAGAAGTTTTCTACTATCTATGCAGATCCCCCATGGAGGTTTCAAAACAGAACAGGCAAAGTAGCTCCAGAAAACAAAAAGTTGAACAGATATGAGACTATGTCACTTGAAGAAATCAAGGCTCTTCCTGTTTCTGAAATAGCTGCTGACAAAAGCCACTTGTATTTATGGGTTCCTAATGCACTACTTCCAGATGGCTTAGAGGTAATGAAAGCATGGGGATTTGAATATAAAGGTAATATCATTTGGGAAAAGATTAGAAAAGATGGACAACCTGACGGACGAGGCGTAGGCTTCTATTTCAGGAACGTAACAGAAATTCTTCTCTTTGGCATTAGGGGAGACAAAAACAGAACTCTTTCCCCCGCAAGATCTCAGGTTAATCTTATTAGAACTCAGAAGCGTGAACATTCAAGAAAACCTGACGAGATTGTCCCTATAATAGAGAGATGTTCCCCTGGCCCATTTATAGAACTCTTTGCTCGTGGAGACAGAGAAGGTTGGAGCATGTGGGGAAATCAAGCCAATTCAAATTACGAGCCTACATGGAATACATACAAGAACCATACCACTAAAGAACAATGTGACGAATAGGGCAGGCTAATACCTGCCCTTTTTTCTTTTCCTTTGGTGTGCTACAATACCCTATGGAGGCGATGGCATGGCAAAGAAACAGGAAGTTAATCTGACAGAGAAAGATTTTGAGAAAATCCCTGAGCGCGGCAAGCACCCAAACCAGAAGCTCAAAGCATATCTGGTGCTCCAACACCTTATGAGAGAAACGGACGAAAACCATCTCCTCGGTGCAACGGAAATTGCGGAACTGATTGAGACTGACGGTATACACGCTGAGCGCCGAGGCATCTACAGAGACATTGAGGAAATCAATCTCATTTCCCTTATGATGGAAGAAGGATGCTCCATTGAAGAAGCAGCCGAAATGCTCGCCGAGGATGAAGAACTCAAGCTCATAGCTTATCGCCGCAGTAAGACCAAGAGCGGCTACTATGTGCGGCGGCGTCATTATGAATTGGACGATATAAGGCTCCTTGCTGAGTGCATCAATTCCTCAAGGTTTATCAATCAGGGACAGGCTGACCGTCTTTCCTCCGTGCTCTGTGACCTTGTAAGCAAACATGAGGCAAAGAAAATCGCCACCAACGCCTACCACGTCGGCAGGGTCAAAACAAAGAACAAAAGCACGCTCAACAACATCTCCAAGATCAACGCAGCCATGAGCACCGAACTTGACGGCGCACGCCATACACCTGAGAAAATCAGCTTCCAGTATCTCAAATACAGCATTGATGACGTTAACAATCAAGTCGAGCGCCGCCACGGCGAGCGCTACACCGTCAGCCCCTTCCAGTTGCTCATCAATGAGGGCAATTACTACCTTCTTGCCTACAGTGGAAACAAGATTATGACTTACCGCGTTGACCGTATGCGCGATGTAAAAGGCACAGGTGAACCACGCGAAGGCAACACAGAGTTTAAGAAAATTGACATGCGCACATACACGCAGCGCGTTTTCTCCATGTTCAGCGGTGAAGAGCAACTTGTTCAGATACGCTTTATCAATCCTCTTCTGGATGCGGTCATCGACCGCTTTGGCACTGACAGCAAGGTTGTCCAGTATGTGAAGGACGGCGACCATCATTTTGTAATGTCGGCAAAGCTCGCGGTGAGCGACCAGTTCTTTGGTTGGCTTCTGGGCTTCGGCAGAAAAGCAAAGCTCATTGGCGGCGATGCAGTCTTGGAACAGTTCAAAGCCTACCTTGATAAAGTCCATGAGATGTATAAAAGTTAATTAAAAGTTGTTAGAAAGTAGTTAAAAAGAAGTAAGAAACCTGATGGTTTCTTACTTCTTTTTTGTTATCTTCTTGCTATTCTGTCTCTATCTTTCTTTATCTGTGTCAGCGGTGAATGCATATCATAGTCTTTTGCGATGTCAGCATCATAGAGGGAACAATAGCGCTTTGTCATGTTCAATGTGCTGTGTCCCATGAGCTTTTGGAGTGTAAAAGCATTGCCGCCGCAGTCCATGAGGTACTTGCGAGCGAAAGTA
>JAFTTD010000174.1 GCA_017466965.1 Bacteroidaceae bacterium | reverse complement strand
GTTAAGGAGTTAAGTTTTGAATAGTGAATTAGGAGTTCAGGAGATTTCTTTTTAGGAGTTCAGGAGTACAGGAGTTTAGGAGTTCAGACGATACCACAGGGCGTTATTGCCTACCTTATAACCTCATAACCTTAAAACCTTATAACCTTACAAAAAAAAAGGAGTTCAGGAGTTTAGGAGTTCAGACGATACCATAGGATGGCATTGCAAACTTAAAAACTTACAAACTTAAGAACTTAAAAACTTAAATTCAGACTTAAAAACTCAAGAACTAAAAAACTCAAGAACTTAAACTTAGACTTAAAAACTAAAAAACTTAAGAACTTAAAAACTTAAACAACATATGGCATTTATAGATTATTATAAAGTTTTGGGTGTGAAGAAAGATGCACCTCAAAGCGAGATTAAACCTGCGTTCAGAAAGCGCTCAAAGCAGTTTCATCCTGATTTGCATCCTGACGATCCGAAGGCGAAGGCTAAGTTTCAGATGCTTACAGAGGCTTACGAAGTGCTTGGCGACCCTGAGAAGAGGGCTAAGTATGACAAGTATGGAGAGCAATGGAAGCAGGCTGAGGCATACGAACAGGCTGGAGGTGCAGGCAATCCTTTCGGCGGATTCGGTGGCGGAGGCAATCCTTTCGGTGGGGGCTTCAGCTTTGACATGAACGGTGGTGGCAGTGGCGGATTCTCAGACTTCTTCGAACAGTTGTTCGGTGGGGGAGGTGCGCGCAGGAGAGGCTCTGCTTATTCTTCTGCTTCGCCTCAGCAGACAGATGCGCAGTCTAATGTTTCGATAGATTTATATACAGCTCTGCTTGGAGGGGAAATAATTTTGCAGACTCAATCTTCAAAGCTGAAGCTTAAAATTAAACCGGGAACTCAGCCTGGTTCAAATGTGAGGCTTAAAGGAAAGGGCTATCAGAAACCTGACGGCACTTATGGCGACTTGATAATTACTTATAATGTGACACTTCCGTCAGAACTGACAGAAAGGCAGAAAGAACTTCTGAAGGAAATGAAGGCGGAAGGAAACAATTGAGCAAGTATTCCTTTTATAGTTAATACATATACTATAGTACTTATTGTTTTAATAGTTTTCTATAGTGGAAGCGGGAAGGTTACCTTGAAGTGAACCCTCCCGCTTTTGCTGTTTTTTTCTTTATTATTCCTCAACTGGTGAGAACTGGTCTTTGCCTACTGAGCAAAGAGGACATTCGAAGTTGTCTGGCAGTTCTTCAAACGGTGTGCCTGGTGCAATTCCGAATTCTTCATTTCCTTCTGCTGGGTCGTAAATCCAACCGCAAACATCGCATACATACTTTCCCATAATCTGCTTTTTTTAATCGGTTAATAATTTTTTTGGTTAATAATCTAACAATTGATATAATCGTTTTGTTCCCTGTATAGAGGTTTTTATATAAAATCTTAATACTGTTCTGACTCGTTAGGGAAGTCGCAATTCTTGACATCCTCAATGTAGTGTCCGATAGCATCAGTCATGACGGTGTTGAGGTCAGCGTATCGTCTGAGGAACTTAGGCGAGAATCCGCGTGTCATGCCAAGCATGTCGGATACTACAAGCACCTGTCCGTCGCAACAGCCTCCTGCGCCAATTCCTATGGTCGGTATTGTCAGTTCGCGAGTTACCCTTTCTGCAAGTTTAGCCGGTATCTTCTCAAGAACAATGGCGAAGCATCCTGCTTCTTCAAGCGCATGGGCATCGCTGATGAGTTTTTCAGCTTCAGCTTCTTCGCGAGCGCGTACTGTATATGTGCCGAATTTGTTGATGCTCTGCGGCGTCAGCCCAAGATGTCCCATGATTGGTATTCCGGCAGCAAGAATTTTCTTTACTGTATCAATGATTTCTACTCCTCCCTCAAGTTTCAGAGCGTCGCAATGGCTCTCTTTCATGATGCGGATGGCATTGCTTACTCCCTCTGTTGCATTTACCTGATATGTTCCGAAAGGCATGTCGCATACGACTAAAGCACGCTGTGTGGCTCTTACAACAGCTTTCGCATGGTAAATCATCTGGTCGAGAGTAATAGGTAGGGTTGTTATGTTTCCTGCCATTACATTGGAAGCAGAGTCGCCAACGAGGATGACATCCATGCCTGCGCCATCAACAATCTGTGCCGTTGTGTAGTCGTAGGATGTGAGCATTGCTATTTTCTTGCCCTCCTGTTTCAGTTGGATGAGGCTGTGAGTGGTGACTTTTCTTTTGTCGTCAACTAAATATCCTGCCATAATTCAGATTATTTTGTAAATGATGAATTTTCTTGTATGATTGTTACGCTTATTATTCTGTTCGCTCTTTTTGGCTTAAGATGAGAGTTTTCTCGTAATCGAGCGTGGTAAAGTCGTCAAAGACAGCATTGCACATTCCGGAAATCTTTTCTCTGCTGTTGGTGGTAGCCAAACCAATGGTGAACATTCCGGCTCGTCTGCCGGCTTCTATACCTGTGAGGGCATCTTCAAAAACGATGCATTCATCGGTAATGGCTCCGAACACACGTGCTCCGAGCAGATAGCAGTCTGGATCAGGCTTTGAGGCTGAGAACATTTCAGCTGTCAGAATACGGTCGAACAGGGTGTTGAACTCAGGAAGTGAACGTTCGACATTCTTCATCTTCTTCTCGTTTGAACTTGTTACAACAGCACATTTCACACCGTTGGCTTTCAGTTCCATGACATATTCTTTAGCTCCGCCGATGTATTCATATTTCATCTTGTCTTCCCAATCGTTGAGCCGTTCTGTCAGACGAAGCTGAAGATTGGGGTCGGGGAAGTATTTTGAGAAAATTTCGTTCAGAGTGGTTCCTTTGATTATTTTTTCGAAATCGGAAATTTCAGGATGATACTCTTTTCCGATGTTACCCCAGAAAATAGAGTATTGGTCTTCGGTGTTGAGTATGGTTCCGTCCAAATCAAATAGTGCAACTTTGAATTTACTCATATATTATATATGTTTAAGTTATGTCTTTAGCGCAGTGACATTTTGTTTTCAGTGTGGTGATATTCTCTCTGTTGAGTTCAGAGGAAAAATGGCCCTGATGGTGTCTTGCGCTTCAGTGCTTGGATTTCCACGTCTTTCTCTGTGTCTATGCCAGCCTTGTTAAGGTGTTCAGTCACTGTTTGAAGTGCTTTTTCAGGAAGGTTGTTCTCTTCGCTGAGATGGCAAAGCCATATTTTTTTGAGTTCAGGATGATAGTTTTCTGCCAAAGCAGTACCAGTCTGCTCGTTAGACAAGTGCCCGTTGCCTCCCATGATTCGCTTCTTCAGTATTGCAGTGTATTTGCCGTCTATAAGCATTTGCCTGTCATAGTTTGATTCTATGACGAGATGTGTGCTTTTTCTGATGTATTTTGCAACATTGTCTGTAGGCGTTCCGATGTCAGTCATTATGGTGAATGAAATGTCTGAATTTTCAATGCTGTATCCAACATTCTCGGTAGAGTCGTGGGGGAGGATGAAAGGTGTTATCCTGAAGTTGCCTATGCAGAAAGCCTCGTCCGTTGTTACTTTCTTTACGTTGGCGACATTGACTTTTGTTGTTGTGCGTATGTTGGTCTGAATGCCTTTGTGGATTCTTTCTGTTGTGTAAACAGGCAGACAGTATTCATTGCTGATTTTGCCAACGGCCTTTATGTGGTCTGTATGGTCATGAGTGATGAGGACGGCTCTGAGAGTGCTCTGGTTTATACCGTAATCCTTGAAAAGGCGCTTGATACGGCGCAGACTTATTCCGCAGTCGATGATTACGGACATTGTCTCGTCGCTAAGCACATAACAGTTGCCCCAGCTTCCGCTGCCGAAACTTATCAATCTTAACATGTATTCAGGTTGTTTCTGATGTTTTATATTTTTGCAAAGGTAAGAACTTTTTCGCTAATTATAATTCGTTGCAAATAAAAAGGTGGCAATTTATACGAAAACCGGACCGTTAGATGCTGTTTGTCTAATCCGGTCCGGTTCCTATGTTTATAATACTGTATAATTTAGCGGTATTGCTGTCGATGTTTATTCTTCAACTGGAACATCTGTCTTCAGACAAAGTTCGTCAAGTTGTTTCTGGTCGATAGGAGCTGGAGCATCGAGCATAACGTCACGTCCGCTGTTGTTCTTAGGGAACGCTATGCAGTCGCGGATGGAATCAAGTCCTGCGAAGATGCTTACCCAGCGGTCAAGTCCGTATGCAAGTCCGCCATGAGGAGGAGCGCCATATTTGAATGCGTTCATAAGGAAGCCGAACTGTTCCTGTGCCTTCTCAGGAGTGAATCCGAGTATTTCGAACATCTTGGCCTGAAGCTGAGGGTCGAAGATACGTATTGAACCACCTCCAAGCTCAACTCCGTTGCATACCATGTCGTAAGCGTCAGCACGCACTGCGGCAGGGTCTGTGTCGAGCAGATGTATGTCGGCATCCATTGGGTGAGTGAACGGATGGTGCATAGCCATAAGGCGACCTTCTTCTTCGCTCCACTCAAACATTGGGAACTCAGTAACCCAAAGGAGAGCGAACTTGTTCTTGTCGCGAAGTCCCAGACGGCTACCCATTTCAAGACGAAGCTCACAGAGCTGTTTGCGTGTCTTCATAGCGTCATCACCGCTGAGTATGAGTATGAGGTCGCCAGGCTTAGCCTGCATCTTCTCCTTGAGCGCCTGAAGATCTTCCTGAGTATAGAACTTGTCAACAGAAGATTTTACAGTACCGTCTTCTTGAACACGGGCATAAACAAGGCCCTTAGCACCTATCTGTGGGCGTTTAACCCATTCTGTCAGCTTGTCAATGTCCTTGCGGGTATATGAAGCGCATCCTTCGGCGCAGATACCGCCAATATACTCTGCATCGTCAAATACAGGGAATGTGCCCTTCTTCATGGTGTCCATAAGCTCTACAAACTCCATGCCGAAACGCATGTCTGGCTTGTCGCTACCGAAGCGACGCATTGCTTCAGCCCATGGCAGACGGAGGAAGTTGCCTTCAATCTCCACACCACGAAGTTCCTTGAACAGGTGCTTTGCCCTTCGTTCGAATGTCTGTAGTACGTCTTCCTGAGTAACGAAGCTCATTTCGCAGTCAATCTGTGTGAACTCTGGCTGACGGTCAGCACGAAGGTCTTCGTCGCGGAAACATTTCACAATCTGGAAGTAGCGGTCGAATCCGGCTACCATCAGAAGCTGCTTCAGAGTTTGTGGACTCTGCGGAAGCGCATAGAATTGTCCGGGATTCATGCGTGAAGGCACAACAAAGTCGCGTGCTCCTTCTGGAGTAGAGCCTATGAGCATAGGTGTCTCTACCTCAAGGAAGCCGAGGTCTGAAAGATAGTTGCGAACAGCAATGCACATTTTGTGGCGAAGCTCAAGATTCTGGCGTACACATGGACGGCGAAGGTCAAGATAGCGGTACTTCATTCTTATGTCGTCGCCACCGTCAGAGTTGTCTTCAATTGTGAATGGAGGCACTTCAGAGGCATTGAGAAGATTGAGTTCGCTGACAATAATCTCTATTTCGCCTGTAGGAATGTTGTTGTTCTTGCTGTAGCGTTCGTTTACGGTACCTGTGATTTGTATTACAAATTCACGTCCGAGCTTGTTTGCGCGCTCGCACAGTGGTGCATCAACCTCTTCGTTGAACACAAGTTGAGTTATGCCATAGCGGTCGCGAAGGTCGATGAATGTCATTCCGCCCATCTTGCGCACTCGCTGAACCCATCCGGCAAGTGTTACTTTCTCACCGGCATTGGAGAGACGTAGTTCTCCACAAGTATGTGATCTGTACATAATGTTTTGATATATTATTGTTTAATGATGCAAATTTAATCAAAAATTGCTGATATGATGTGATTTTGTATCTATTTATTTTAGAAAGGAAGACCTACAGCGAAATGGAATGCAAAGTCTCTGCCGAAATCAGGGTCAATGATAGGATATTTCCGCTTGTCGCTGTATGCAGGATTGATGGCTTTCATTCCTCCGTCGAATCTGATAATGAAAAAGTCAAGATTCATGCGGAGGCCTATTCCGTAGCTTACGGCAATCTGTTTGTAGAACTCATCAAATCTGAACGCACCGCCTGGCTGGTCTTTATAGTCGCGGATAGTCCAGATGTTGCCGGCATCGATGAAAAAGGCTCCATTGAGTTTCCAAAAGAGGAAGGCTCGGTATTCAAGGTTGAGGTCAAGCTTGATGTCACCCGATTGGTTAATGAAGTTTATGCCTCTGTCGGTACCGGAATATGAGCCTGGACCTAACGAACGTACAGACCATCCTCTGACGCTGTTGGCACCTCCAGAGAAGTAACGTTTCTCGAAAGGAAGCACATTGGAGTTTCCGTATGGATAGGCAATTCCTACTGCGGCATGGATAGCCAATGAATTGTTCTTGTCAATACGTAGAGAGCGTGAGAAATCGAAATCTCCCTTGACATACTGTGCGTATGCAATGCCGCAGAATGTGTATTGGCCGTCGGAGTTGCGCTTTCCGTCCGCCAAGGTTGTTATTCCGTAGAGCACGTTGCCCGATGTTTCTATGCCGGCTCTGATGGTGTATGCGTTCTTGCCGTATGTTTTTTCTGTGGGACCGAGTGAATTGTAAGTGTAGGTGTATCCTAACTTTGTTATCAGCAGATTCTCGTAATTGTACTTCAGAATAGCATTGGTCTTGCCGATTGAGTCAAGATACTGCTCCTTGAATGTTGGCGACATCCATGGCATATATACATAGTTCACTTCCAGAAGGTCGAATCTGTGGTTAACGCGACGGTTTGGACTGTTCCATTTGTATCTCCACGCTGCGCCAAGTACCCTGCGCTTGAACTCTGGGCGATTCTGCATGTTGTACTGTAGGGCAATTTCTGATGTGGCATTGTGGAGTGAACTCCATTCTCGGCTAACGAATGGTATGAGGAATGCCGGCAATTTTATGCTCGCTTCTCCTCCGAACTCAATGTAGTTGTGTCCGTCGTAACCTTCAAGCCCGGTGATGGCTTCGTATGCGCCTCTGAGTTTCAGCGTTAAGGTTTCAGACCCT
>JAFTTD010000173.1 GCA_017466965.1 Bacteroidaceae bacterium | reverse complement strand
GATTTTAAGTCTGATTTTTAGTTTGTGAGTTTTTAAGTTTGCTATGCCACCCTATGGTACTGTCTGAACTCCCTTTTTTTAAAGGTTGTGAGGTTGTAAGGTTGTGAGGTTTTAAGGTAGGCAATGCCACCCTATGGTGTTGTCTGAACTCTCGAACTTCTGAACTCCTGAACTACTAAAAACTTAACTCCTTAACTCCTCTCCTTCATCTCCCTACACCTTATATACGCATACGGAGCTGTTTTGTGACATAGAGATTGTTAATTATGCAACAAATATAAAGACAAAAGAATAATTTTACCCCCCCCGAGTTAAAAATCGTTAAAACCATAGAAATACATATATTTCACGCTTGTTTTCACAAAAAGAGCCTTCATTTCTTTACATAACAGCATGTCATACTATTGTCTAAGTCTTGAAATGTCCACCTCCTTACGTTCCTTTTCCTTATATTCACCTAAACGCAATGTTAACGATATGCCGGCACTACGAAACGAAGTATAAATGCTCTTGGCATTGAGTCTGCCATATTCCATCCTTGGACTGATGGACTGAGTTTCAAAAATGTCATTGCAGAATACCCTCAGTCTATGACGTTTGTTTTTGCCAAAGTCATAAAGCAATGACAAATCAAGGTTGCCCGAAGCTGGCAAATCGTAAAGTCCCTGTATCGCACTGCTGCGTATCATGCCATTTACCTCCAAACGAAGTCTGCTGTCCTGACAAAGATTTAATGTGGCGTTCCAAAGACACATCCCATAGATTATGTCACGGTCGAACGACATATCCCAAAAGTTACTGTTCTTTTCTCGCATCCATACACCCATAGCCGTGAAACGTGACTTCAGCCATCCTCCCATATCTACAGGAACGGAAGCCTGTATTCCTGCATACTGCTGGAAATCGAAATTTACAGTGCGGTAAACCTCTACAAAGCGGTCTGGCAATTGGTATAACGTCTGAACAAAATAATCATCCACATGCCTAAACCATAAGGAGAAAACATACTTGCTGCGGTGAATAAAGTTAGTCTGCAACAAATAGTTCTTTGACGGTTTTAGTTCAGGATTTCCTTGTATTTCAGAATAAGCACCACCATAATAACCTATAGTGTTCTGCATTTCCCAATATCCGGGATAACCTCTTCCGCTGCTGAATGAGTATTGGAATATGTTTAACGGCGAAACCATGTGTGTCAGTGTTGCTACGGGGAATACTGTCCATTCGTTCCATTTTGAGTTCTTGAAGTGCTCGCCAGCCAGAGAGATGTCAAATGAGAGTTTTTGCGATAATGCGCCATTCATTCCTACATAAACGTTTGTCGTGTGTTCACGCAGTGTAGTCCCTTCGTTGTTCAGACTACCGGCAGGCGGAGTGTCGTATTTCATATAACTTCTGTCTTTGCTTGCCTTGTAGTCCACTCCGCAGTTCAACCCGAGTTTGTCGGTTAGCTTATGTTCCTGACGCAGAACAAATCTCCACGCGTTGATGCGCTGCTGGTCATCAATTCTGTAATCCATGCTTTGATTATTCATCACACTTCTGATGATTTGATCCGATGGCGATTCGTAGTAAGTGTAATCAGCAGAAGCCTTCAGCCCAAACGGCATTGAGTAGTCAAAATGCACATTGTGCATCCATGTATTGTGATTGCGCTGCGCCGATGAGTTTATTGTTCCATACATAGCTGATTTGTTTTCACGCTTGGAATTGCTGCCGTTATAAACAAAAGACAATTTATGCTCTTCCGCAAAAGAATAGTCTGCGCCAAACCTCATGTTATGAAAGCAATAGTCAGAGGTTGTGCGTCCCTTGTTGTCAATATTCATCATTGTGCCGTTGGCAAGGGTATGGACAGACTTGTCCTGTTCGGGCGAAAATGTTCGGCCGTGACCATACGAATACATAATGTCGGCTGACAAGCTCTTGGTAATTATTATTCCACTTAAGCGTTCTTCAAACGCAGCATCGTGTTCCTGCTCATATTTGCCGAATGCCTCGCCCTGTATCACTTTCCTCTCTCCAGTGTTCCTCTTGCTGAGTATAATGTTTAGAGCAGCCCCCTTAACTCCATATCGTGCAGGAGCTTCATAAAGGACTTCCGTCTTTGAGAGTCGTTCTGCAGGAATGCTTCTCAGCAATGTTATGATTTGTTCATTGCTCATGGTTGTGTTCCTGCCGTCAATCAATACTGTCACACCCCTGCCCCCAAGCAACAATTCGCCATTCATTTCCATCACCCCTGGAATGTGTTTCATTGCTTCATGCGCATTATCGGCAGCTTTTCCCTTGAT
>JAFTTD010000172.1 GCA_017466965.1 Bacteroidaceae bacterium | reverse complement strand
CTAAATTTTCAATTCCACTTCAGCTTCAACAGCTTCAGCAATATTGAAGTCAATATGGCTGTTTACAGTAAATACACCTGCATCTTGTGAACCAATATAATTGTTAGCTTCTGTATTATAGATATTGAAGTTGCCATCTACATTTGTTATTCTGATTTCAACAACCAAAGCCTTTGAAGCATCAGTAGTTGTACGTATCTGACCTGTATTTCCACCATAAGTAACACCTGTACATACATAACGCTGTTTTCCGTCAACATCCATAATGCTCATAGTATAGCGGTTCAATCCTTCAGCCTTTGTGAAGATAATAGCCTGAGCATAATTTGGATTTGGCTCAACAAGATATTGGATATTGTAAAGACCATGGTCATTTCTACCGTCATGTATGAATGTCACAGCCTTGTTGTCGTATGTCCAACCCTCATAATTGAGAATCAAATTATAACGAGTGTTTTCAGCTGGTGCATTGAGTTCCACATTCTTATAAGCCTCAATAGCAGCATTCAATTTTACTATTTCAGCTTCCACTTCCTCTACTGTAACATCTTTACTTTCACAAATAGCCACTGCAACTTTCACCTCTTCAGTCAAGCTAGCAACAGCCGAAGTAGGTATTTCAAATACTCCATCACCAACATTTATAGTTGTATTCAACTTAGCAACAGACTCAACAACAGAAAGAAGAGCTTCTTTTGCTTCAGCAGCAAGGTCTGTAACCTCCTCGTATCTGATGTTTCTCCATGACAACCAGCTTATTCCACTATTTGCCGGAACATTTATCTGTACTGTCAGAACTCCATTCTCGTCCGAATATCCATAAGCAGAGAATGTTCCAAGATATCTACCAGTTGTACCAATTTGAGCACCAGTTGTAATATTTACAGGCTCACCACCAACGATAGACAATGTTATAATACTATCTGCACTTACTGTTCCAACAGTTCTAACATCCATCACAACTTTACAGTACTGATTTGGTGTAAGGCCTTCCATGGTACCTGTCATAACTCTCTTTGCAAGACTTCCATTTGCAACATAATACTCAAAGAAAGGAACAACAAAGCCAGAACCATCTGTTTCACCCTCTGTTGACCAAGTGTTTACATAGTAATCAGACCAGTCATTAGAGTTATCCCAAGCACTTTCCATAAACGCAACTGCAGGCGCATTTGCGTTAGCACGCCATCCACTTACAGATGTTCCTAAAGTCAAACCTACATTCTTTGCTTCTTCTGTTGAATATGCATCATTTTCATATTTTTCTTTTGCTCCAGCAATAGCATCTGCGAAAGTAGCGAAAGTTTCAGACGTTACAAAATTATTGTTTACCAACAAGTCCCCAGCTCTATCAATTGCATCCTTTGCAGATTTATATGCTTGTGCAGACACATCGGCATTAGATATAGCTGTTAACAATGCTTTATAATTAGCCAATGTTTTATCATTTATATAAGCAGTTTCAGCTGCAGACTGCGCATCAGCAACAGCAGTTTCCATTTTGCCTTCAACAAGAGTGTAAGCAGGAAGTTCATTTACATAAGCAAGACTAAAATCATCAACACAAATCCAAGTTTTATCTGTCAACGAACAAGAAGCACCAAACTTCAGAGCTTCCTTATCACTGATTTCTATAAAAGCCTCATAAATTTTAGTTGCTGACACACTTGTAGCTTCACCATTCACATACAATTTTGCATCCGGAACATCAGAATACATAGAAGCACTTACCTTGTAAATACCAGCTGGTAATTTTGCCACAGTCTGATTAATATCTATTGTACCACTTGTATGCCAACGCTCTGCATAATAAGTACCTTTTTTACCTGCAAACGAATTATTGCTTTGTGTAGTTGCCGGTATAGAACCAGAATTTGTCCATCCATTAGTACCATCTTCAAAGCTAGGATTCACAATAAGGCTTGTCAAATCAACAGTAGCCGCATCTGCTCCTTCTTCAATCAAGCTTGTAGCTTTTGCATAATTAGCATAATGGGTTGAAGCCAATTTTGCAGCAGCTGCCGCATCAGCAAGTTCTTTCGTAGCTGTTGTTAAATCATCAGCTGTTAAATTTGAAGACAAATCAAGTTCATTATCTACTAAAGCAGCATTAAGCGCAACCTTATCCTCATCAAACATACTTGTATCCAAATAAGATGAAGCGTCATTCCATGCCTCTTTATAAGCCTTGACATAATCCGCCAATACCACTTCTGCCTTAGTTACATCTCCATAATAATAAAGGTGGAAATTCTTGAAAATAGTCCAGAATGTATCACCGTCTGCCTTAACACCAATTTTCAATGTTCCGTCTGTAACTTGAACATAAACAGGATCAGACAAATACTTTCCTGCTACGAAAGATAACGCAGCAGACTGCATACTGTTTTCTCCACCAGTTACTATTGGCAAAGTCACATTATCATCATTTGCATAAAGATATGGAGGCTCTCCTCCAGAAGCTTCCACACGATAGAAACCATTTACGCGGAGAGAATATACACCATTAGGGATATTTGCCAATGTCTGATTTACATCAAAAGCAGCCTTCCAAGACTCAATACTAAACACACTTTCTCCGTTAATTGAACCACTGGATGTAGGATCTTTAGCTCCTCCTGTTTTAACCCAAGCTGCCCCTGCCTTATAATCTCTATTATTACGTCCTACATTATGGTCTTTTATAAGATAAGTTGCATCTACAGGATTTTCAACATCTGCAGAATTCAACAAAGCAGTCATATCATCTTCAGAATACAACTTCCACTGAGCAGCAAGATTTGTACCGTCTGTTCCAGTGTTATCAACAATTGTTCCAGTAGAATTCACGAGGAAAGCACTTCCTTCTGCTGTTGAGATATTATAAGTATTTTCCTTACCATCAACAGGAGTGAAATGGAGATTAGTTGCGGCACCATCGCAATATGTACCTGAAAGATAATGACTTGAGCCACCATTAGACACTACAGATTCAAGAGTGTAAACACCATCAGAAATTTTCGCTAATTTCCAATAATCTGCATGGTCTAGAACTGATGCTTGTGTACCCCAACTATTATAAGGGCCAAGCCACTTTCCATTACTTACATTCTGAATGTAGTAAGTACCAGGCTCTTGTCCCCACGCACTTTGCGCAAGTCCACCGGCTACCAATAAAGCAGCCATAGAAAGTAATTTTTTTATTCCCATAAAAAAAGTATTAGATAGTTATGTATTAAAAAATTTTGTTTTATCGGTTGTTTTTATCGTATTAAAATAGTCCTTCACCCACTTCATGCATTATTAAATGCCTTTGTCATAACCAAGTCAAGAGACTCACTTTATCATAAATTCAAATGAGGAGAAAATATACATGATATATTTCATCAGTGCTTATGAGACCGCCACAATAGCCATATAATCATGGACAATATGATAAGTACATATATAACACACTCCATACTCAAAAATGATTAAAAAAATCCCAACCAAATTCGTATTACGACTTTTAAGCTTTAAAATTATTAAAAAGTCTTTATTTTAGCTTACTCAAAAAGTTAAACAAAGTTAACAACCCGCTATTTTTGTTTGATTGTTAAACAAATAAGGACTTTTGATTAAAAAAGAGCGCCACAGAGTGATTACAAAATCTCTTTGTGGCGCATTAACGTAGTATTTTTAGCTTCTTATCAGAAAGGGAAGTTCAAACCTATATTGAAGCTTGCATTTCCGCTCATTGGAACACCCTGCTTAGCAAGTTCGCCGATAGTGCGGTCCATACCGAAGAACAGATTGAATCCGTCAGGATGGAAATTGAACATCCAGCCGAAAGCAGTGCCGTATGTTCCTGCAGCCACATTCACTCCTACAGAGAATATGTTTGTTGGGGCGCAGTTTGCAGAGAGGCGGAACTCTGTCCATGTGAAATCACCCTGGAAGCGTGTTGTGTTCAGCAAACCAAATGTCAGTTTTCTGTATGCAGGCAGTGAGTATTCAGCGCCAAGGTTGAGAGTAGCTCCAAGCATCTTTGAACGACTTCCTGCATCACCGTTATTCTCAAGTTCATATAATCTACTAAGGTCGTTTACCATCTTATCAAGCTCGTCTTCAAAATTGTTCGGCTCATTATCATCTATATTAAAGAGATATTTGTTTGTTTCAAATGTCTTCTCTCCATTTGTAGATGCCACCATATTATTTTTCCAGTTGATGAAACCGAGGTCAAGGAGAGCTGCGCTGAACTTCCAGTCATCGTTAAGACGATATTCCGCTCCGAGGTCAACAGCGAAACCGAAGCCGTTAGGCCCTGGACTTTCCACATCGAGGTCGTTTACATATTCATGGCCTGTGTCAGAATTTCTTTCTGTCATATATGTAAGCCCCTTAACGCTTGCCTGCACTTCTGCATCAGTAATGGCAGTCCAGTTATTTTCGCCCAAAGTAAGCTGAGCCTTGTTGAACTTAGCGTCAACGTTTCCTCCTCCGACAAGGAACTTCAATGTGGCACCGATACGGAGATTCTTGTTTATCTGGTGTGAATGTCCGAGTGCAACTTCCACGTATGCATCTGCATGAACATTCATGTCGCTGATGTCATAAGTCTTGTTTGCCACTCCTTCTTTTGCAAATCTGAAGAGTTCGCCAGGAAGCATCATTCCTACATTTGTTCTAAGATTGATGCCGAAAGTGTTATATCCCTTAAAGCCTTTGAATCCAAGAGAAAGGATCTGCATCTTCAAGTCGAATCCAAGTTTGTTCTTGTCATTGATATTGTCAAGGAACTCAGCCGCGCTAACTCCCGGATTGAGGAAAGTAGTAGTTTTTCCGTTCACATTGTAAAGCACGTCGCTCAAGGCAGTGTTTCCACGAAGAGCAAAATTCATGTTACCAAGCGCCGGCATAGCAAAATATCCTTGCTCATTTGCTATTGCAGGGTTCATCTGATGACGATACATATATCCGTCAGTAAAATACCCTGAATACGTATTCTGCGCTGTTGCAGAAACTGCAGGCAGCAACATCGCTACTGCCACAAGAGCCGATTTCATATTTCGTATCATATTCTATTTTCGTTTTACGTAATTATTAGAGTTCTTTTACATATTCTCCTGAAACCTGTATTCTGAGGTTGTTCAGCTTGATGTGCTGTCCAGGCTTTAGCGCGTTGCCCTGCGAAGTGACAGCGTCCTTGCCATGAATTTCAGCATCAAGGATGATACCGTCAAGATGACGCACTGTTCCTTCTATTTCAATAACAATCGGTCCGTTTGCCTTTGCAGGGATGACATCCATCGGTTTGCCGTTTGCATCAATCATATATGCCTTTCCTTCAACAACCTTGCCATTGTCCATTATCTTGTTTCCGGCTTTGTCAATAGGGAAAGCCTTCACTTCAAGCTCAAACGGTATGTCTGAATCCATATCAGCATTCACCTTAACCTTTGAGATTTCAATAGCATCAATGTCTGCATCGTTCCATTCGTCAAAAGTATCAGTATATTTTATTTTTGAGCCTTCTGCAAGTGCCAATGGTGCATAGAACACGTATGTTCCCTTCACAGCGCCAAGTTTCTGTCCAAGTTCAAAATTCTTGACGTGCTGAGCCGGAATCTTAGGGTCAACAACGTTAATATCAATAGACTCAGGCAATCCGTCGCCGCTGAGGATATTGCCAAGATTAGTGAACGGGAGATATTCTGCATTTGTGAAATCAACGTCAAGAAGTCCATTACCCTTGTTCTTATAGTAATTGTCCGGTTTGTTAGGCGACATGCAGAACTGGTTCATAGGCGCATCTACCTTCACATCTACCTTGAACTGGTCACCTGTTGCGTTTGGATTTGGCACAAGTTCAAGAGAAGTAGTTGCATACACCTTATAGTCTTCATAAACAGGATTGTTCAGCTCCACATAAATCTGCGGATTTACGAGCTTAACATCTGTCCCGCTCTGGCTAAGAAGATCAGGAATATCCTTCATGCTTACAGGGTCAACATTGATTCCGTAAACCTAATATTGGATGTCACCTGTAAATGTAGTAATCTTGATATTTCCGTCCGGGAATGTCAGACCGCACTCATAACTTATCTTTTCGAGAGCCAAAAGATCGTTGATGTTTATATTGTCCTTTAAGTTACGCGCATAAATCGACAGTGTACCAGTTGCAGAAAGCGTGTTTGCAAATGAGAAATAACCATTCTCCAAAACAGCACCGGCAAGATCTGCATAGATGTCAGTGATGGATATTTCAATAGTAGCCTCCATTCCTTTGTCAGAAACCAGTCTGTCATATTCAAGCAAACCTGTATTCTTATTGTATTTGCCATTGCCTGAAACTGTCGCTTCCAATCCTTTAGGAAGATAAACCTTAAGATTATCTAGTTCGAAAGTTTCAACGAACTTGTCTATTCCACCGAAGCCAAGGCTTACTCTGATTTTCGCAACAGCGCCAATGGTATCAATGCTAACGATTGCAGGGTCAATGTCATCAGCCTCAATATTGAAAGAAGTTTTTGCATCCTTAATGTCAAAACTTATTATCTTAAGTTCATCCGGAATCTCAACAGAGCCTATACCTCCTAAATTAATTTTCTTTGCAGTTAATTCATAAGAGTTGGAAATCAAATCGTCCACATCTATATGAATTTCCGACGCAAGCACTTCCTTTATAGGTTCTATCACAGGAGCCTTGATTGTAAATGAAGGAATATCAATCTGTTCAGAACTGAATTCGCCATTTTCCACAACAGCATACTCTCCATTTATTTCCTTTATCTGGCTGTCATCTCCAAGGTCAAGAACGCTCTTCAATGTTATTTCATCCAGATTTAACGGAATTGTAAGGTCATTAACCTTAACACCTACGGTTGTATCTACATCCGAGAGGTCATAATCATCGTTTATACACGAAAAAAATGACAATGTTACCACTGACGACAGCAGCAAACAAGCTAAACTTTTGATTCGCATGATGTTATTGATTTAATTTATAAATGTATTTATGTTTATTTTAAGATTTATTTTGACGTCACACTCTTATAATCAAAAACTACAAATGAAATTATTAAAAAACATTTCACGTTGCAAATATATATTTATTATTCTAAACAAAAGAGTTTTAGAACGAAAAAAAAGAGTTTTCTTTAATTTTGCATGTTTTTTATTAAGCTCCATTGCTTGGTCACCCTAGCTTGTCCGAGGGGTCTCATTCAATGAAGAACGGATGGAGACTTAAGATTATGTAGTTTGGAAGGAGATTCCTCACATTCGTTCGGAATGACTGGGATGGAAAGGAGTTAAGGAGTTCAGAAGTTAAGGAGTTCAGACGATACCATTGGATGTTTACTTTTTATATCTTCTTTTCTAATCCTCCATTTGAGAACTTACAAACTCAAAAACTTACAAACTCAAAAACTCAAATACGCCTTATAGCCTTAAAACAATGGAGTTCAGAAGTTCAGGAGTTCAGTAGTTCAGACGATACCATTGGACGTTATTGCCTACCTTAAAACCTTATAACCTCATAACCTTACAACCTTATAAAAAAGGAGTTAAGAAGTTTGAGAACTTAAAAACTCAAAAACTTAAAAACTTAAAAACTCAAATAATCAAAGGAGCCCGCTCCCTACGGGAACGGACTCCTATCTAACATCCAGTTTCAGGAAATGAAACCTTCAGAATTTATCGGATTCGTTTATTTTACAAACACCTTTGAAACTTTGACTGTTCCGTCGCTCATGATAGATCTAACGATATTGAGACCCTTCTGAGGAGTTGCTATTTCTGCACCACCAATGCTGTAGAACTTAGATGAGAGCACAGTTGCGCCTGAAGATATATTTTCAATAGAAGTGTAGTCACCAGAGTTTTCCTTAGAGCTGTTTGTTCCGAAGTACATGAGAGTGAAGTTGTCACCCATGAACCAACGAGCATCCATTGTTCCTACAGTCTTAACACCAACTACAATCTTTGAATCCTGAGTTGGAGCCGGAGCATCAAATGTTACTGTGTAGTTAGCATATTTGTCATTGCAACCTTCAGTCTGAGGCTCAACTGGAGTACTGTAAGTAACTGTGTCGTTACCAACTATTACCATTGCATAAAGGTGAGCACGTCCTCCATTAGTCTGTTCTGCCTGATCGTTATATGAATTTGCAAGGTCTGCAGCAAGAGTATATTTTCCTTCAGGAAGAGCATAGAGAGTCTGGTTGATGTCGAAGCGCAGATTTGTTACAGTTGAGTTCCAGAACTCGAATCCAGGACCTGCGTTGAACGCATTGTCATAAACCGGTCCGTTTCCGCCGTTCTGAGTATAAACCCAATTTGTGCCAGCTCCTGCGCTGAAGTCTGCGTTAGGAATAACTATTGTCATGTCCTGAGGGTTTTCATCGCTTGCATTAGGATCTGTTGCTGGAACCTTAAGTGCAGAAGTTAAATATACCATTTCAGCGATAAGAGCCTCAACCTCTTCTGTTGTCATGTTAGCAACGCCGTCATACTTAGAGAATGCTTCACCGAACGCATTGTTTGCT
>JAFTTD010000171.1 GCA_017466965.1 Bacteroidaceae bacterium | reverse complement strand
TTTGGTCAAATTCAACAGACCCTGCTGTAAACGGAACTCACGCAATTGGTTTCAAGGTGGGATATGTTAAGAACTTCACATTCCAGAACCCTAACACTCACATTCACGTTCGTAACCGTTTCCTTTCATTCTGGAGTTATATGGGTGATGAGCTTACTGTTTCTGGTAATTATGACTTTACATTCAAGTTGCCTCCTGTACCGGCTGGTACATACGAGTTCCGTATCGGTCCTTGTATTGACTTCCCTGTACGTGGTGTGATTCAGGTTTATATCCAGGAAGGTGAGAATGGTCCGCTTATGCCTTGCGGTATTCCGTTTGACATGCGTATGAACAGTGCGAGCCTCGGTTGGCAGTCAGATGCAACATTGAACGATGAAGAAGCTATCGCAGCATTCGACAAGTCATTCCATAGCCGTGGTTGGATGAAGGGATCAGATGCATATTGTATTTCTGATGCAAACAATGCAACACGTGGTTCTGCATTCCGTGATTTGAACAATACATTGCGTAAGGTTGTCACTCAGTTCCAATCTGATGGTAAGACAGACTATTATATCCGAATACAGCAGAAGTTGGAGTCTGACAACTCAGAGTTCGCATTCGACTTCATAGAGCTGGTTCCAAGCAGTGTGTATAGTAGCGAACTTTATCCGGAGGACAGACACTAATAGTATATTGATGTGAATTTAAGCCTGCCGGATAATACCGGCGGGCACATCAAATTATCAATATGAAAATAAAGTGATTATGAATAAGAAAATAGTAAATAAAATTCAGGCAGGAATAATTGCTTTTGCTGCAATTGGTTTGACTTATTCTTGCTCTGATACATGGAATGAGCACTATGAGGACAATGCTTTGGCTTCTGGTGATACATATTTGTTCCAGAAAATGAGTGAGGATAGCAACTTGAGTGATTTCTGCGAAGTTCTCAAGGCTACAGGATATGACAAGATTCTTGGAGAAAACCAGATTTACACTGTTTTTGCTCCTGTAAACGGAAGCTTTGACAAGGCATCATTAATCTCTGATATTAATGCGGGCAAGAAGTCTTCTGTTATAAAGAGATTTGTTAATAATCATATCAGCCGCTACAATTATTCAGCAACTGATACTGAGAAGAAATTGACATTGCTTAATACCAAGAATGTCGTTATGACAAAATCTGATGTTGATGGCGTTGAAATCAATGACATCAATATCCTTTGCAAGAATGGTGTTTTGCATGTAGTTAATTCACAGTTGCCTTTCCGTAGCAACATTTTCGAGGTAATGGAAGTTGACTCTACTTTAAGCGCAGCTTTCAAATTCCTTGATAGTTATCAGGAAGACTCGCTTGATGAGGCAAGAAGCGTGTATCGTGGTGTAGATGAAGACGGTAATCGCATTTATGTGGACTCTGTAATCATTTCTACAAATAAGGTGATGACTTCAACAGATGCTCTCATTGACCGTGAAGACTCAAACTATTTGGTAATTGTGCCAACAAATGAGGCTTATCAGAAGAGATATGAACAGGCAAAGGAATTGTTGAATCTTCATGCTATTGTAAACGACAGAGACTCTCTTATGGAATTGTATGCTAACAAGTATGCAATGAACAATATGTATTTCAATATGAACAGAAATACATTCCCTAACGACTCTTTGGTTTCTACTATATATTCAAAGTCTGATTGGGAAGAGAACGTATTCTATAATCCGTATGGAGAGGGCGGTATCCTTACAAATTACGTGGAGAGAATAGATTGCTCTAACGGTGAACTTTATAAGGTTGACGAATATCCAATCTCTATTTATGATGCATTCTTCATGGAAGTGGAAATAGAAACAGAAAATTTGTCAAGTGTAAATTCTGATGATGATTATACAAAGACTTGCACATACGAAAGAATTTCAACTCCATCAAGATTTAATGGTCTTATTTCTAAAGATGTTCTTGATGTGAAGGCAACAACCTCTGCTGCAAACCCTAATATCTCTTTCTATTTGAATGATGTTCTTTCCGGAGAATATGATATATATGTCATTTTGGCTCCTATGTCTTTGAAAACATTTAAGGAGGAAGCTGATACAATGCCTTGTAAGTTCCAGGCTGCTCTGTTCGTGAAGGGTGAGAACGGTAAGTTCCCTAAGACTGCAACTTATAATTTTGACAAGCAGGTGTTCTCTAACGACCCTGCAAAGGTGGACTCTGTTTACTTGGGTTCATATAAGTTTGAATCAACATTCGTTGGTGAGTCTGAAGCAGGATGGATGCTCCAGCTTAAGTCAAACGTAAAATCAAACGAACGTTCTAAATACTCTCGCGACTATTTGATTGACCGTATCATACTTGCTCCTCGCATGAATGAAGTTACTGAAGAATAAATTCTGATACAATGAAAAATATGCAATTATATTCAAATAAGAACATGCAGCAAGTTTGCAGATACGGACTTGCAGCAATGGTATTCTTCGTAGGAACTGCTTCTGCTTTTGCTCAGGCATCTGCTGAAGCTGGTAGTAGAAGAGCTGCTATGCCTACGGAGAAATATCAGAGGGTTGAAATTAAGGGTACTGTTGTTGATGCAGCTACAGGCGAACCGCTTGCTGGTGCGCAGATTAAGTCCTTTAATAACGATTATTATACAGCTATGGCTGGTGAAGATGGAAGCTTTACAATCAAAGTGCCTACTTTTGTGACTTCACTCATTACAAGCCTTGAAGGCTACGGACTAATACAGACTGCATTGGGCGGACGTACTGACAATGTGGAAATCAAGTTGTTTACTGATAAGTATTCAGCAACATACACTACAAAGAATTCCGCTAGCAAGTATATTGAAACTGAAGATTTTGATGGTACTGTTTCTTTGACTGTTGATCAGGAACTTCAGAATCGTATTGGCGGTGATATTTATTCTATTTCAAGAACAGCTGTTCCTGGAATGGGTAACGCTATGTTCATCAACGGTTTCAACTCACTTAACAGTAATGCTCAGCCATTGGTTGTAGTTGATGGTGTCATAAAGGATATGCTTTATGATGAAAAGATGCTTCATACCGGATATTTCAACAATATGTTGGCTGGTATCAGCATGGATGACATTGAAAATGTTCGCATATTGAAGAATGGTACTGCTATTTACGGTGCTAAGGCTGCTAATGGCGTTATCATTATCAACACTAAGCGCAACAAGAGCATGGCTACACGTATCGATGTTAACCTCTCGGCTGGTGTTGAACTCATGCCAAACACTATCGATGTAATGGATGCTGAAGATTATCGTTCATACACTTCTCAGCTGTTGGGTTCTACTGGTACAAAGATGACCGACTTCAAGTTCTTGAACAGCGATCCAAACTACTATTATTATAATATGTATCATAATAATACAGATTGGAATGATGTTGTGTATTCTGAAGCGTTCACTCAGAATTACGGAATTCACATTCAGGGTGGTGACGATGTTGCAAACTATAACCTTTCTGTTGGATACATGAACTCAGAGGCTACATTGAAGGGTAATGACATGACTCGTTTCAACATCCGTTTCAATACTGACATTGTGCTGAACAAGTGGTTCACTACTCGTTTCGACGCTTCTTATGCAAATATCACACGCGACCTTCGTGATGCTGGTATTGGATCTGATTATGGTACAATTGCAACAGCGTCTAACGGACTTCTTGCTTTGATTAAGGCTCCGTTCCTCAGCCCATACGACTTCGCTACAGACGGAACTAAATCTAATTTCGTTTCTGATTCTGACGGTTATCTTGACGAGGTTCTTGGTTCTAAGGTTTCTGTTGCTAACCCATTGGGTATCCTCAAATATGGTGACGGAAAGAATAAGAACATGGTTGACAACACTATGGTTAATATCGCTATTACTCCAAAGTGGCAGCCAACAAAGAATATCTCTGTGCAGGAACGTTTCAGCTTCTCAATGGAAAGCTTTGACGAAAGCTACTATACTCCTATGATCGGTATGCCTTCTTTCTATCTTGAAGGAAAGGGTGTTATCCACAACTCTAAGCATTCACTTTACACTAAGCATACAGCTATGTTCAGTGACACTCGCTTTGATTGGGCTATTCCGCTTGGAGCACACAGACTGGATGTATTCGGTGGCGTTCGCTACATGAGCGACCTTTATACTTCTTCTGCACTCAAGGGTTATAATACAGGTAACGACAAGACTCCAAATACATCAATGAGCCTCCAGTACAAGTCAACTGAAGGTGTTGATGATTCATGGAATTCTTTGTCTTACTATGCAAATGTAGATTATAACTACAAGGAAAAGTATTATTTGCAGGGAGCCTTCTCTTTGGAAACATCTTCTCGTTTCGGTAAGGACCTTGACGCTGGTTTGAAAATGTTCGGTGTGTCTTGGGGATTCTTCCCATCAATACAGGGTGCATGGGTAATCAGCAATGAAGACTGGTTCAATCCTACTAAGGGCGTGAATATGTTGAAGGTTAATGCATGATTTGAATCTGTAGGTAACGATGCCC
>JAFTTD010000170.1 GCA_017466965.1 Bacteroidaceae bacterium | reverse complement strand
TAATAATATCTAAATCACATACGTATGTCTTTTTTTAAGGAGTTAAGAAGTTAAGGAGTTAAAAGCAGGAGTTAAGCCATCAGCTTTACCCTAAAGACCCTAAAGTCCCCAAAGACCCTAAAGACCTTAAAGCTTTTACCCCATTCTTCCCCAACGAGCCCTCGTTCTAATATCAATGAGCCCTCATTTAATTACAAACGAGCCCTCATTTCTTTCAAAACACTGCGTTTATTCAATCAAATGTCTGAATTTCGCATAAAAAGCTCTGCCAGGCTTCTGAAGCTTGAAGTTATCATAAGCCTTAGCGTCAAACAGGTTTGCGCACTCCACTGAGAGGCTATACCTGTCATTTCGCCATGAATACAGGGCCGAAAGGTTCGTCACATTCTGAGTCGGAATCCGCGCCTTTGCGGCATCAGCCCCATAAGCCTCCCATGTCAGGAAAAACCAGTGAACCCACTGATAATCGGCAGCCAGCCTGAGTTTGCTTTCTTTCATTCCCACATTGCGGAACAAGTATGCCACCTCTGCATTGCAGAACATCCACGGCCTGTTAGGAGTACGGTTCTTATAAGTAGCCGAAGGCTTTCCGTCATCCTTATACTTGCGCTGGTCACGAGAGTCCTGATAACTTGCATTAGCAGAAATATGCAGACGCGAATCCCATATATACCTCACCTCGCCTTCAACACCTTTTATATGTACTGCCGGAACATTCTTATATTGCATCATGCCCTCCTTCTCCGAAACTGTTGATTGGATATAATCATCCACAAGACGCACAAAGCCATTAGCTTCATACTGCACCACATGCTTCTCGCCCAATCTGACATTTCCGAACAGCCCTACATTCACATTATCACTGCTTTCGGGCTTCAGAGCCACATTGGCATATATGGTAGTTCCGTTTCCAAGCAGTTCGCGCGACAACGGAAGGCGCACACTATGTTCGTATGACACTTTCACCGAGAAAGAATCACTCAGCCGCAGTCTGCTGCCAACGCCATATCCCCAATAACTCTTTGTTGACGAAGGCTTCACCTTGTCAGAGCCTGTTATGAACGACAAGTCCTTCTGCTCTACAGACAGATGGTTGACATAGCTCTTTACAAAGAACGTATTTGCCATGCGCTCATCCAGAAGAAGCTGGTTATACGACAATCCGATGACATGCTTGAACAAAGCATCATCAGACGGTTCAAATCCGGAATCCACATCGTCACGCTGTTCATTGCCAGTGCGGTTGACCATATAATTAAGGTTAAGCGAATGACAATCGCTGATGGCATAATCAAAGTTCGCCCTTCCCACTGTCAGCGGACGCTTGTAATGTCTCCACATCTTGCCTCGCCCTGTGATTTCGTTCCTGGAACCCTCTATGTAGCTGCCATCCCAATAATACTTGCGGAAAGTTGTATCCACCGTCTGCGAATGGTCCCACGTGTGAGAAGCATACAGATTGACCGACAAACCTTCAGCAAGAAAATCCTCCTTCACATAACGGGCTGAAAGTCCGAAAGAGCGAGTAGTCCTCTCTGCCATTCCGTACACCTTTGTCTGAACGGAACCCGTCTGCAGTTCCTTGTCAACAGCCGAAAACATGGCTCCCACAAAAAGTTCGTCTGCCCACCGCTTACCTGCAACACCAATCTCCATTCCTCCCATAAGCGAGAAATAGTCATCATGGAAACGCCTTCTGTCAGCAACAACAAAGTCTGTTCTGTCTTCATTGGGCACTTCCACATCGCGCATCATATAATTGTTCTTGGAATACTCAACACTAAAAGTTGGTTTAAGAATCAAGCCTGTGGAAGACTCCACATACTGACCGCTGACATCAGCCCTGTGAGTATTGAACGAACCTATAGTATAGGAAGCGTCAAGATAGCTCACCCGCTTCTTATTTGTAACAATATTCACAGCTCCGCCAAGAGCGTCCGTCCCTAAGAAAGCAGGAACCACACCTTTATAGACCTCCACTCTGTTGACAAGACTAACAGGCAGATTCGCCAAATTAACTCCACTGCCCTTAATGTCGGCAGGAACACCGTCAATGAAATAGCGGACAGAATTGCCAGACATCCCGTTTATTGATAAATCGAAATCAGAGCCTGCGCCACCTTCCGTACGCACCTTCACACCAGCCGTTCTGCCTACGACATCATCCAACGTTACAGACATTCCAGCCAATTGCTTCACGTCAATGGCATTAACAGAGAATGCGCCTTCCTTTAGCTGCTGCGCCTTGCTTTTGCCCAACACAGTCACCGTTCTCAGAATCTTGGCAGAATCACCCCCATCATGGTTATCCGCCGCATCTGAAACAGCAACTCTACTCTGCGCCATCACTATATGAGGACACAGAAGGAGAAAGAAAGACAACAATATCCGTACCAGACTGCACATATATCACAACAATTTGAATTGTTAAACAAAGCTCCGGTACTATAAACCAAACAAATAATGAAGGGGAAAATAAAGAATAATCGCCTACCAAAATTTCTACTGCTCTATAACCCGAAAGCATTCGAATAAAAAAGATTATCTGGCAGGTCTTCTGACTTGTTCCGTCACCCGACACCTTCCCAATATGTTAGGACATATCAGTGGTTTATCGTCAGACAACTGAATAAGGAACTTACAGCAGCGGGTCTGTTCAGGATTCTCACCTGATTCCCATTTTAATCATTCACGGCACGAAAAGCCGCTCATGAACCAGTATCTGTCGCAAAGGTACGACTTTATTTATAAACTCAAAATTTTTTATCACATTTTTTTAGAGAAGGATTCTCTTAAAGACAATTAAAATTCCCAAAGCCCCCTAAAGCCATCAAACTCCCTAAACTCCCTAAAACTCCCTAAAGTCGCTAAAGTCCCTAAGGTCTCTAAAGACTTTTAAGCCCTTTAAGCCCTCAACGCCTTCCTCCCCCTTTTTAAAACAAAAAGTCCGGTGCATCACTGCAGCGGACCCTAATACTAATCATTATAATACTTAACAATACTTATTAAAGTATTCTCCCTTATCGTGATATTCTCACGATTATATCTTTCTTACCAAAGGTCTCCCCATGTTGAAGTAGATTCCATGTCTTCTTCAAATCCGCGGTCCTTGCCAAGAGCTGTTGATTCTGCAGGTGCATCATCAAGCACTGAAGTCGCACTCATCGACTCAAGGTCTATCTTCTCAATTGCCATCTCTGGCTTTACATATATCTTTTTCATGATCTTTTCTTTTTTAATTGTTTAACTTGATTTCTCTTATTTCACAGGAGTTCAGAAATAAAGCAGTTCATTATGTCAGACTTAACTCCTTAACTACTTT
>JAFTTD010000169.1 GCA_017466965.1 Bacteroidaceae bacterium | reverse complement strand
TCCTCCTTGTGCATTTGCTGTTGTAACAAAGGTTAGTAGCAATGAAAATAATAATAGCTTTTTCATATTCATGGTATTATTAGTTTGTTTGTGTTTATGATAAAAGTTTTTTATGCAACTTCTTTTTTTAGTTTTTATCTTTACTGCAAATGTATTGTTTTTTCGTAATAAAAGTTTTTTTATAGATGAACAACTTGTTGCTAAAGATAAATTTTGTTGCTTTTTGTCTTAAATGTGCAAAAAATAAGAGAAGATGCGCCTGCATCTTCTCTGGAACTTGCTTTTATGCTGAATATGTTTGTTTCAAGGATTTATTCAATTATAATTTTCTTTTTGTTTACAATGTAAATGCCTTTGGGTATTAAGTTGTTAGTAAAATCCTCATATCTGCCTACGAGTCGTCCTTGCAAGTCATATACAGGTGTATTCATTTCTGTTTTGTCATGAGTGTTTTCAACGGTATTTAATCCTGTTGATTCTACAACATTAATAACTGCATGAATATATTTTCTGCTTGAATAGCTTGATGAACCACTGATGCGGAATAAGAATGTGTATTTGCCTAACGTGTCAGGCTTGCCTTTTAGTGTCATCCTTTTTTCAAGATATCTTATTTCGCGTTCAAAGCCGTTTGCCAAACCTCTTATTTTCTTGTCGTTGATGATAGTTGAGTCAATATTCACAATGTTGGAGTTTTTGAATATGGCAACTATAGGCGTGATGCTATCTCCCAACTCTACCGTTTGCTCTGCCAATACGCTGTTTTCGAAACTTATTGTTGGTGCGTATCTGTCTGGTAGATAATAGCCTAAATGAGGTGGCTGGTTGTATGCTACATTCTGCCACGCAATGCCCATACGGTATAGGTGGTCATGCATGAGTGTAGGAACTCTGTACTTAGTTGATTCGTATGTGGTGAAAACGTTCAGTGTGGAACTATTGGAGCTGTTCCATAATATTATCTCTTCTCGCCAGTCTCCAAAAAGGTCTGCCTGAATGTTTGGAGTTGATTTTGAACCGTTGCAAGTGCTGGAAGAGTTGTAGTCATAAGGGTTCTTGCCGCTGATAAACAATCTTTTAGTGCTGCTTCCGTTCCACATGTCTATTTTGCCACCGTCAAAAAGTTCTTCCTGAAGTGTGCCGTCCCAAAAAATTCTGAAATTCATAGATGTGCTTCCGCTACTTTCTACCTTACCAGTAACTGCACTTCTTTGCTGGCTGTCGTTAGAAGATGAAAAATATGAACCTCTGTGTGTTGAAGACAATTGTGCAGCGATACCTCGTCCGTTGTCATTGCTGCCTGTAGCGCTGAACAGTATTTCGCCAGTTGCGGCATCATGAAGGTCCCAGCCGTATGGAGAACCTTCATGTATTTGGAACACTTCAAGTCCGGGACGGTCAGGGTTATGGTCTGCAAGATGGATTGCATCCCCATGTCCGTATCCTGTGGCATATAGAATCTTTCCGTCATTGTCGAGTGCAGCTGAACCCCATATTATTTCATCACAGCCATCGGCGTCAACATCTCCTACTGAAAGGTTATGGTTTCCGTTGCCGTACATTGTTCGGCTACCGCTACCGCTTGTTGGGATAGGCGCATTGTATTGCCTTGTTCTGCCAGAAGAGTCAGTTACTTTGTACTGGGTTTTACTATGTGACGAGTGGAACCATTTGTCTTTTATCTCTTTGCCATGTTTGCACAATATATTGTTAAATTTGATGCGTTTTATCTATTTTTTATAGTAAAATAGAGATTTTTGTTCCGTTTGGGCGCAGAATTGAATAAATTATAATAAATTTGCATACTCTATCTCTATATATAAATAGGAGTGAAGGTGTCTAAGTGTAGATCTTTCTTGAATTAAAAACTATATTAAGATGAAAAAAATTCTATTAGCTATTTCTTTATCAATGTTTTGTTTGATGTCTTTTGCACAACTCCCTTCTGTAAAGCTCAAGGATATTAATGGCAAGACAGTAGATACGTCAAAACTTAATAATGAAGGCAAACCTTTTGTTATCAGTTTTTTTGCTTCTTGGTGTAAGCCATGCTTGCGCGAACTTAAAGCTATCAATGAAGTGTATGTAGATTGGCAGGAGGAAACTGGAGTTAAGCTTTATGCAATATCAATAGACCAAGGGCAGAATATAAACAAGGTTAAGCCGATGGTTGACAGCGAGGGATGGGAGTATGAAGTGCTTCTTGACCCTAATAGTGATTTCAGACGTGCACTTGGAATACAAATGATTCCACATGTTCTGATTGTTAATGGTGATGGAACTATTGCAGAGTCCCGAAGCGGATATACAGATGGCGCAGAAAGTCACATCATTGAAAAGGTGAAAGAAATTATTGCCAATGGTGGTAAAATTTCGGCAAAGAAAAAATAAGGACTCTTGAATTTAATATCTCTTATTTTAAATGAATTTTATAAATAAACTTGCATTATTTGTTTTTTCGTCTGTATGTACTTTCCCCTTGAAGGCGCAGAATGATGGAGGAATATCGCTTCATGGTAGTATTCAAAGTGATATTCTCATACCAGAGAATGATGAAAAAATTGGTACAGGAAAAACAAATGAAGATTTTCTTACCAATACTTACTTAGACTTGAACTTGCTCAGCAAATATGTTGATGCTGGAGCGAGATTGGAATATCTTGAACATCCGCTTCCTGGTTTTGAGAGTGATTTTAAAGGATGGGGTGTGCCTCATATTTATATCAAAGGTAAATTCAATGGGGGAGATGTTACCATAGGTGATTTTTACGAACAGTTTGGTAGCGGTTTCATATTGAGAACTTACGAAGAACGGAGTTTAGGTATTGATAATTCAATTCGAGGAATAAGAACTAAATATAATGGCCTTAAGGGATTTCAGCTTACTGCATTGGGAGGTGTTCAAAGAATATATTGGGATTGGGATACCGATACGTGGATATACGGCGTGAATGCAGAAGTCAATATAGATGAGTATAGTGAAAGAATGCGCGAGAATAACATCACATGGATGCTTGGCGGATCATGGGTGCTCAAGAATGAGAAGAGTGAAGTTGTTTCTGTTCCTGGAACTAATTACAGGCTTAATGTGCCTGAGAATGTCAATGCTTTTGACCTGCGGTCTCGATTGCAGATGAATAATTTCAGTATTCTTGGTGAATATGCGTGGAAAACTCAGGATCCTTCTGCTCTTAACGGATATACTTATCACAGCGGAAATGCCTTGATGCTGTCAGCTTCATATTCTAAAACAGGGCTGAGCGCCTTGATTCAGGCTAAAAGAAGTGAAGATATGGCTTTTAGAAGCAAGCGTACTCCAGGTAATAATGCACTGGATGCTGGTTATATCAATCATATGCCTGCATTTGCCTATCAGCATACATACGCTCTTGCCGCACTATATCCTTATGCAACTCAGTACGGAAAGAATGATGGGGCAACCCTTGTTCCAGGAGAATGGGCTTTTCAGGGTGAATTTGCCTATACATTCAAAAGAAAAACTGTACTTGGTGGCAAATACGGCACAAAGGTGAAACTTAATGTGAGTCATATCCGTGGGCTTGATGCAAAGCCAGTGGCAAAACTCAATGAGGGAAAACCAAGTGAAAGCATATATGGAACAGACGGCTATTCTGCAAGCTTTTTCGGTATGAGCGATGATACATATTATCAGGATATAAATGTTCAGATTGAGAAGAAATTCACAAAGGATTTCAAACTTAATTTCATGTATATGAATCAGCGATATAATCAAGATGTTGTTGAAGGACATGGAGGCATGATTAAGTCTGACATTTTTATAGCTGAAGGAAAGTACCAGTTCAATAGTAAGCTGACTTTAAGAGCAGAGGCACAGTATCTTAGCACAAAACATGAAAGCGGAGACTGGATTTATGGCTTGCTTGAATTGTCTGTACTTCCAAATTTTATGTTCACATTGAGCGATATGTATGGAAAGCCTTATGTTAATCAGATATATGCGGACAAAGAGCATTATTATATGGGAAGCGTGACTTTTAATTCGGGAGCGCACAGAATAATGGCAGGATATGGTAGAACTCGTGCAGGATATAATTGTTCTGGCGGAGTTTGTAGATGGGTCCAAGCTAATAAAGGCGTGCAAGTTTCATATAACTACACATTCTGAATGCTTAATACATTAAAATAGATATAATTGTCTGGTATGAAGATAAATGATATAAAATATGTACTTTTGTTTTTAATGGCTTTCACGTTTGTTGCTTGTGATACAATTGAAGAAAACGAGAGATACATCGAAAAAGAAGTAATTGAAAAGAAACGCAATGTATTGCTTGAAGAGTTCACTGGACAGAATTGTCCGAACTGTCCTCAGGCTCACAGAGTTGTTAATGCATTGAAGGAACAATATGGTGAATCAGTAGTTGCTGTCAGTATTCATGCAGGGCCGTTTGCTTATGAAGAAGGAAGATTAGGCCCTAATTATCAGGCATTCAAGACTGAGGAAAGTAATGCTTACGCTGATTTATGGGATATACCAAGTTATCCCTCAGGAATTGTCAATCGTGTAAGTGGAGCTGTTCAGCATCAGAGTTGGGGTACATTTGTTGAGAATGAATTGCAGAAGGATGCTAAAATAAACATAGAGTTGGAGACGTTGTTTAATGAGGATAGTACTGTAATAACTATAACTTCATCGTTAAAGCCAATGGCTGATATAGAAGGAAATCTTCAGCTTTGGATTACTGAAGATGACATAGTTTCTTATCAGTTGGATGGAACTACTCCAGTAGTGGACTATGCCCATAAACATATTTTCCGCACAAGTGTGAATGGATTTGGCGGCGAAGAGGTTTCATTGACGAATAATGTATTTGAAACAAAAGTACATGACATAGCAATACAAGAAAAATGGAACAAGAAGAATTTGAATGTAGTTGCGTTTGTTTATAATAATTCTGAAGGCGTACTTCAAGTTGTAGAAGCGGCAGTAAAGTGATACAAGAAGGTAATGCTAAAAACAGACTTCTTGACTTCTTAAACCAATACCATTTTCTCTAACTCTTATAATTGATTGCAGAATAAATAAAAAAATAATATATGAAAAAATTTTACTCATTAATTACAATGCTGTGTATCTCTTTGGGGATGACAGCTCAAAATTTGTCGCTCACAGTAGATGGTGAGCCAGTTGAAAACGGTAGTACATTCACAAAGTATTATGCTTCTGATAAGGTGGAAGTGATACCAGGAGTACTTTATAATTATGGAATATATCCAGAAGTAGTTTTGACTTCCCTTGTTAATGGTAATGCAACCGTAACCCTTGAATCTTTGGGAAAAGAAGGTGATGTGGCTTTCTGTTTTGGCGGAGATTGTGCATATCTTGATGAAAAAGTTGGATACAAGGCAGAAAAATCAAAGGCTTTAAGAAAAAATACAGCGGAAGATCTTCAGTTGCATGTTGACCATAACAATTCAGGTGAATCTACTGAGCCTTATACTCGTGAACTGAAGCTTACAATTACTCAAAAAGAGGAAGTTTTTACTTGTACTCTTATCCTTGGATATGATGCGGAAAAGACTTCAATAGATAATTTTATTTCTAATAAACCTGTAGTGTTTGCAAATAATGCAATCAATTATTCTCTTGCTGCAGAAGGTGTTCTTGAAGTATATTCAGTAACAGGAGCAATTGCGATGAACAAGAACATAGAATCAAGAGGCAACATATCTCTTACTGGACTTTCTAATGGCTTGTATATCTATAAAATTAAGTCTGGAGGCAAGAGCTATACTGTCAAAATAATCATTAGATAAAACTATTAACCAATTTATTAAATAAGAATATAATATGAGCCTTAGAAATAAAATACATGTCTTTTCTCTTATGTTGCTTCCTTCATTAACAATGATGGGGCAGAGTACAAGCGCAGAGAGAATAAATGTAAACAGTAGCTCTTATCGTGCAAGTCTGTCGCATAAGATACATTTGACCGATTTGGATGTAAAAGCAATGGAAGATAAATATACGGGTTTTTCTCTTCCTTCAATTAAGAAGCTGAAAAATGAATTGAATGTAAGCAAATCTGTTCTTGCAAAAGGACGTACAGTGAGCAACAAAGTTCTTAGAAGTAATCAGCTCAGAGGTGCGTATGTTGCTGCAGATACACTGCTATGGGAAAGCTTTGAAGGATGGGATGGAGTTGCATACGATTGGACTCCAGAAGGATGGACTGAATATTCGAATGTAGATAATAGCCTTATTTCTGAGAGCAATGCCTATAATCCTACATGGCAAACTTATCAGACAGATGGTTTTTATGCTCCATATGCAACTGATGGAAACTTTGTTGGCATTGTTCAGTATGGATATGACCAGTATTCTGCTGATAGTTCAACAATAATTGCTCCTGCGCCAGAACAAGATGAATGGCTTGTGTCACCAGCAATTACAAATATTCAAAATACAAATTATTTGATTTTGGATCTTGGATATGCTCCTATTTCTATGCATATGTTCTATGATGAAACTTCAAAAGAAGATATAGTTGATTTTGAACGTAAATCTTTTGATTTTGAATTACTTGTGACAACAGATGCTCGAAAGGCAAGTAATGATGAGAGCAAATATAATAGCGTGTTCAAGCTTTCTGATGAAATAGCAAAAGAGATTGCAAATGTTGATACTTCAGACGAGTCTTCTGTTGTTTCTTTGATGAGCTTCAGATGGCATCATTTTGCAATTCCTTTGAATGAGTATTCAGGTGAGAATATACGTGTGGCAATGCGCTATAAAGGAAAAAATGGAGGTACTGTGATAGTTGATGCCTTACGAGTAAGTGACATGTTGCCTACTCCGAAATATTCAGTCCCAGAAGGTGCGTTCTTCTATGGATTCTCTCAAGAGTATTATGCTGTAGTGGGTGGAGCAACGCCTACAGTTCTTCTTCCTGCAGATCGTGAACAAATTTGGGCTAATAATTCAAATGATGATTCCAAGAACTTTGAGTGGATATATGCTTTGCCTACTGATACAGAAGACAGGTCTGGTAAGTCTTCAGACAGAGACCTTGTTATGAATCCATCAAGAGCAAGTAATTTCTATTTTATGCCTAAATTGACAGCTTACACAGGTGCTCGCTCTGATTATTATGAAAAGGGAGGTTTGTATCGTTTTGGTGGAAATACAGCAATAGCATACGAAGATGGAACTACAGCTCTTTATGGCGCTGGTAATTATGACTTGACAAAATCATTCTGGACAGCTCCTGTTGATGCAACAGGACAGCACTTCTTGTTTGGAACAGGCTCTGAATTGTTCTTTGGACAAACAGAAGGCCTTACAGGAAAGGTGAAAGGTGTTGCTAACTGGTATGAGCAGCCTGCAAGTCCATACATAATATCTACAGTATGGCTTTCTCTTGCTAAATTTACGGCATTGACAAATAATATACAATTCAATTGCACTATTTATAGAGTTAAGCAGCTTGAAAACGGTATTATTGAAATTACTGATGAAGTGATTGCCAATGCTTCAACTACTTCAGGTACAGTTAAGAATTCAGCTGTTGATGGTAACTTCAATATGATATTTAATTTTGCCGAACCGATTGTTGTTAATGAGCCTATTTTGATATACATAGATGGTTTCCAAAACAAAAATATCTTGACAATTGCTCCTGTTGCACAGGCTTTAGCGCACGATTCGGGAAAGAATTTTGCACTTCTTAGTCTTGAAACAGATAATGGAAGTTACATACTTTACGATCTTGAAGGACTTATACAAAATGCAGATGGTGAAGGTGGAGCTCAAACATCATTCTGTATTTCTTCAAATGCAGTATATCCTTATCTATATTCTGTAGATGGTTATACTTTTGAAGTGCCTTCAGAAGGTGGATCTAAAGATTTTGTATGTGACACATATTTTTCGCCAGAAGGATGGGCTGTGGAAGGTTTGCCAAAATGGGTAAAAATGGAACAGCTTCTTGATGAGTCAACAGTAATCGTTACGTTGAAATTTGTTGCAGAAGCATTGCCGGCAGAAACAGAAGGGCGTTCTGCTAACGTAAAGATAACTTCTGAATGTAACGAAATGACTTTCACGATATTACAAGGAACTGAGATAAGTGCTATTCAGGGTGTTGATTACAATAATACAGTGAAGGCTTGTATAGCAGACAATACTATTCAACTTTATTATGGTAGTGGTATCAATTCTGTGGCAGTTTATGATATGATGGGCAAACTTGTTAAAGTTTCAAACTTGCCTTCTTCAGGTAGTGCTTCATTGGATGCAACAGATTTGCCACGTGGCACGTATATCGTTCGCTTCGGAGGAAATAGTCATCCTGCAGTGAAGGTTTCCAAATAAAAGTATGTCCTAAGACTTTAGATTTTAGAGAGTAATGAATCAAAGGTTCTTATGTGAATGAAAATATTGGAGTGGGGGATTAATTGTTTGTCTCTCACTTCAATCATGCATAAAGCCGATAATAATAGAAATAAATTATGCTAAAGAAACTGCTTTTTTTGTTCTGCCTGTTTAATATTGTGGTTTTAGGAGCTATTGCACAGGAAATGAGAACTGTAGAAGGTGTAGTAGTTGATAGTTTTGACGGCTCTCCTATTCCTGGAGCAACTGTCACTGTGAAAAACAATACAGCTATAGGTACTGCAACCAATATCAATGGTGAATTTTCACTTTCTGTACCATCTAATACTAAAACTATTTCAGTGGCATTTTTGGGTATGAAGACTATGGATGTTGCTGTTAAATTTGGGACTAAATTAAAAATAACACTTAGTGAAGATTCAAAACTTGTAGATGAAGTTGTGGTTATGGGTTATGGATCTGCTAAGAAACTTGGTTCTGTAACAGGCTCTGTTGCAGCTATCAGCTCTGATAAATTGCAAAATATACCGACTGCAAACTTTACAGATGCGCTTTCTGGACAAGTAGCTGGACTATCTGTACTTTCTTCGTCAGGAGAGCCTACAGCGTCAGCATCAATTCGTATGCGTGGTATAAATTCTATTTCGGCAGGTGTGGATCCTTTGTTTATTCTTGATGGTAGCCCAATTAGTTATGATGTGTTCAATGCGCTTAACCCTTCAGATATTGAAACAATAACAGTCCTTAAGGACGCGTCAAGTACAGCCATTTATGGTTCACGAGCTGCGAATGGCGTAATTGTGCGTACATCTAAGAAGGGAAAGATGGGAGAAAAACCTACTGTCAGAATCAGCGCACAGTATGGTGTTTCTAATGTGATAAACAGCGGTATTGAAATGATGAATTCCAAGGAATATATGAAGTTCCAGGAAATGCTTGATCCATCTCTTCTTAACAATAAATCATGGCTTGAGCACAAGGATGTCGTTACGAAGAATGGAATAGATACGGATTGGCAAGATTATGTGTATCGTGACAATGCTCCAACATTTCAGCTCAATGCTTCTGTAATGGGAGGTTCAGAGAATACAAATTATTATCTTTCTCTTAATCATTTTACAAAAGAAGGTATAGAGCCTATGTCTGCAGTTGAAAGAAATTCAGTAAGATTCAATGAGGACATTCGTATTTCTGAGATGCTGAAAATTGGTTTTGATGTGAATCTTAGTTATAATATAAGCCAGACAAACCCTGAGCAGAATGCCTCAGAACTGTTTCAGACAAATCCTACAATATTTTCAAGATTAGCACGCCCAGATGATTCTCCGTATTATTATACGACGGATGCAAACGGAATTGCTTCATTCGGCAAGAAAGCGGATTTTCTTCATTATACTAAAATATATTCTCCATTTTATGTTTCTGATAATCGGGAACGTGAAAGCAAAACAGTTCATATTGATGCAAACATATATGAGCAGTTGACACCTATTAAGGGACTAACATTGCGTGCTTCACAATCTCTTTCTGGTTATGATGACAGATATACAAGCATCTCTAAGCCTGTTGATGGATATGTTTCTCCTATGGGCGATCTTGTGGATTTATATGGAGATGGTACTTCTGCTAATCGTACAGAAACGGCACAACGTTATTATCAGCTTACAGCAACAAATACTGCGGAGTATCAGTTTGCAATTGATGGAGGACACAATTTCTCATTTCTCCTCGGTCAGGAAGCTATAGTTTCTAAATTAGAAGGTTTTAGCGCTCAAAGATACGGAATCAGTGATATCCGAATGTTGTTGCTCACCAATGCAACAGAAGAGCCTGTAGTGGGTCAGTCTGTTACAGAGACAGTGTTTAATTCTTTCTTTGGAGAAGCTTCATACAATTTTAATGACAAGTATTTTGGAAGTGCTAGCATACGACGTGATGGAAGTTCCAGATTCTCCAAAAATCATAGATGGTCAACATTCTGGTCTATAGGAGGAAGATGGAGTATTGGTAAGGAGAACTTTATGGAGAACTTCAAATCATGGTTGAATCAGTTTGACTTGAAAGTAAGCTACGGAACAACAGGTAACTCATCCATCGGCGATTATGCATATTTGGGACTTGTTTCAGGTCAGGGCGTTCAGTATGATGGTAATGGAGGACTTGTGTTAAGCCAGCCAAGTGTAAATGATTTGACTTGGGAAACTGTGGCGCAAACAAATATCGGTATTGAAACCCGACTGTTTGATCGTGTAAGTGTGGGAGTAGATTATTATTATAAGAAAACTTCTGACATGCTCCTTTCTATACCATATTCATTTACTACAGGATATTCTTTTGGCCAGGGCAACATAGGTGCAATGGTTAATCAAGGAGTTGATTTTAACTTTGATGTGGATATTATCCGCAAGAATGACATGTATTGGAACTTTAAGGCCAATTTCAATTATAACAAGAATGAAATTACAGAATTGTTCAATGGATTAGATGAGTATATAATTGCTAATTCAGGAATGAAACTTCAGGTCGGAATGCCATTTGGTGAACTCTATACAGTAAAGCGCGCATACGTTGATCCAAGAGATGGAACACAAGTATGGTATGATGCTGATGGTAACTTGACTAAGGTTTATGATGCGGCAAGTAATTCTGTGTTTACAGGTAAGCAGCGTTTTGCTCCTTGGACAGGTGGATTCGGCACATCATTCCAATGGAAAGGACTTTCTGTAAGTGCTGATTTCACATGGGCTCTTGGAAAGTATGCCTTGAACAATGACAAGTTTTTCTATGAAAATGCAGCGATGGGTTCCACTTATAACCAAAGCAAGGATATGCTGAATATGTGAACAACTCCTGGGCAGATAACAAATATTCCTAAGGCAAGCGAAGTGATACAGATTGACGACCATCTAATTGAGAATGCATCATTCTGTCGTTTGAAGAAGCTGACTATTGGATATAACCTTCCCGCATCATGGCTTAATGGCCAGAATGTTATTAAGGGTGTGAATGTCTATGTTACCGGAAGAAACCTTCTTACGTTCACAAGTTATTCAGGATATGACCCAGAGCCTGATTCCAACGTTATTCAATTCAATTATCCAAACACACGCGAATATTTGTTCGGTTGTGAAGTGACATTCTAATCATGCATATATAATAAATAGATGAATATGAAAAAAATATATTTGGCATTGTCAGTTTTGACATTAGTATTTGCTTCTTGTGATATGGACAAACTGCCAGAGGGAGGAATTCCTGATACAGAAGCTTATCAGACCGTAGATGATTGTGAAGCTCTCCGTAACGGATTGTATGCATATATGCGTAGTGTGACAACTGGAAACTTCGTGGTTCTCAGTGATATACAGCTTGACGATTTCCATGCTGTCAGAGGTAATGGAAACAGATTGATGGATTTTTATAATGGAGAATTCAGCTCTTCTACAGATGAGATTCGCGGCATATACAGTGGTTTTTATTCAGTTATAGCAAGTGCAAACTACTTCATTGAAGGCGCAGGTAAATTGCTTGGTAGCAATACTCTTGTTCAGGAAGATTGCATGAAACTTAACCGCTTTATAGGAGAAGCACATTTCATCAGAGCTTTCTGCTATAATGGGCTTGCTGACAAGTTCTGCGAGTCATATAAGAATTCAGAAGACATAGATGCTGAAGCGTCTGGATTGTCATTGCAAACCAAATATGCGCCAACAGGTGATAACACAACTTATCCAGGTAGAAGCACTCTTCGTCAGACTTACAGCTTGATAACAAGAGATTTAGAGATGGCAGACAGTTTGATATCGTTGTATGAAGAGTATGTAAATGTTGAACCTGCAAGTATGTCTGCTTACATTACGAGTGATGTGGCTAAAGCTATGCAAGCGCGTGTTTATCTTAATATGGGTGAAAACGTTAAGGCTGCATCTTTGGCAGAATCTCTTATTGCAACAGAGAGGTATCCCCTTACTGTAAGAAATGCATATAAAGCCTTGTGGACTAATGACGAAGGAACAGAAGTGTTGTGGAGAGTAGAAATGGACATCAATCATCAGGGCAGTGCCACAGGGCGTAGTTTTGCTTCTGCTACCGCAAATCCCGATTATATTCCTACTAACACAGCAATCTATCTTTTTGACCTGAATGATGTTCGTTGGGATGTATTCTTTGGAGACAAGACTTTGGAATACTCAAATGAAGAAGTTACAGTATCACGATTTGCTAAATATCCTGGCAATCCTGAACTTTATACTTCAAGTTCAAACTATTCTAATATGTCTAAACCATTTAGAAGCGCAGAGCTTTACCTTATAGCTGCTGAAGCTAATGTCGGAATTAGTGAAGACAAATCCAATTTCTATTTGTCCACATTGCAAAGCGCAAGAATCATAGGTCATCGTGGCGTAGCTCTAACAGGCGAAGAACTTTTGGCTGAGATATATAACGAACGCCATCGTGAATATATAGGAGAAGGTTTCCGCTTCACAGACCTTAAGCGTTGGAACCTTGGATTCAAGCGCAGTGAGGTTCAGGAAGGGGCAGACAATTTCATCTACACTCTGAACAATGGACTTGGATATGAGGCTGACGATTACCGTTTCTTATGGCCAATACCAAAAGATGAGCTTGATTCAAATCCTCAGATAAAGGAACAGCAGAATCCTGGTTATTAATAGATTGTATATAATTAAAACGAAATAGCGATGAAAAAGATATTTTCTTATTTGATGCTTTGTGTTTCAGTGTGTTTATTGTCTTGTTCCGATGATGAGAACTTGAATAATGGCGAGGCAATGGTGTCCATGAAGCAGTCGGAACTTTCTGTTAAAGAGAGCAAGGGCATTTTCAATATACCTCTCGTTGTGACAGGAGAGCAGAATGGACCGATAAAGATTGATGTGGAAGTGGTTTCTTCTGATGCTGATTGCATTGAAGACAAGCACTATCTTGTTACCTCAAAGCATATTGTTATTCCAGAATCCAAGTCTGAAAGCAGAATAGAGATAAGGGCTGTTGATGATCATGACATTAATCCCGACCGTTCTTTTGAAGTTCAGATAAAATCAGTGAAAGGGGCTAATATTGATGCTTCAAATTCCAAAACACTTGTAACTCTTTTGGATAATGACAACATGCCTTACGACAGAATGGGTGGAACTTGGACTGTTTATGCACTTGAAATGTTTAATAACATACCATACTCTTGGAATACAGAACTTATTGTGTATGATGAGGATACGGAAGAATATGGTAAGGAATTTGTTATGGGACCATGGGTTGATGCAGCTGGAAATCCTCTTGATGTTGAGACGTTCCGTATTCCTTTAGAATTCAGTTATAATGAAACAACCATGCATGCTTCAGTGAGCATCCGACTCGGAACTGTGATGGCAGAAGGACTTGATTTCGACTCCTCTGCTGACAAGAGTGATGAGGATAGTCAGTCATGCACTATTGTTTTGGGAACACTTAGCAATGTTGGTATTAGTGAGTCAGGTAAGATAACAGGCACAGTTTCTGAAGATTTCACTCATATCAAGTTCAATGCCTCACTTTTAGGAACAATCTACACTAAGTCTGGTAAGATGTTAGGACAGTACTTCGTGTTTGATGATATATCCATGAGATTTAATAAATAGAAGAAAATTAGGAGTTAAGTAGTTAAAGGAAGTTATGCTTTCATAATTCCTTAACTCCTTAACTTCTTAACTCCTTAACTACTCTAACTCCTTAACTCCTAATTAATGCATATGAAAAGAATAAGTATTTTTTTACTGTTGCTATTTTTAATGCTTTCAAATGTTTCATTTGCAGCTCAGCGCAGTGCAGATGAGGCTCTTAAGCTTGCAGAACGTTTTGTGGCAGCTAAATTCAATGTTACAAGAACAATGCCCACTTACGAATTGACACTTGCTACATCAAATGTATATGGAGCAAAAAGTGTCAGTGGCGCTATTCAGCCTGCATTTTACATCTTTAATGTAAGCGAAAATCGCGGATTTGTTGTTATTGCGGCAGATACTCGTTTCAAGGATATTTTAGGATACTCAACTTCTGGAAACATTGCAGATGAGGATATTCCCGAGTCATTGAATTATTGGCTCAGTTTTCTTGCAGGTGAGATAAACAGCGCAAAGGCATATTTTGATGCTAATGGAATAACTCAGAAGAGATATTCAGGGACTGACAGCAAGGTGCTCCAGAATGATATTGCGCCACTGATTAAAACTAATTGGAATCAGTCTTATCCATATAATTTGATGTGCCCTGAACTTCCTGATGGAAAAGGAGTAACCGGCTGTGTTGCAACAGGCATGGCGCAGGTGATGAAATTCCACGAGTATCCTGTAAGCGGAATAGGTTCGCATACAAACAGATACCATTCTTCTTGCTCTGCCGATTTTGCTTCTACGGTATATGACTGGGCAAACATGACTAATTCTTACGATGGAATGTCTTCTGAAGCAGAGAAGAAAGCAGTGGCTACACTTATGTATCATTGTGGAGTTGCAACAGATATGCAATACCAAAATTCATCATCAAGTGCAACTCCTAATATATTTGCAGGCTTGGCTCTTGTCAACTATTTTGGGTACAATCCGAACTTGTATAGCGAAAGCCGTAATCAGATGAGCTTAGGAGCATGGAAAGATTTGCTGCTCTCTGAACTCAATGCCAATCGTCCTGTTATGTATAGCGGCTTTTCTGATGAGAATTCTAATGTAGGACATTTTTTCATTTGTGATGGCTACGAGGCTGCTTCAGGCAAGTTCCACTTTAATTGGGGATGGGGCGGCGCATACGATGGCTATTATGAGATTACAGCCCTTGAACCAGGAACAGGCGGTATAGGCGCAGGAGCAGGTAGCTATAATTCATATCAGAATGTTATTGTGGGCGTTCAGCCGGAAGCTATAGGTGAATATAAGTCACAGTTTGAAATGGCTACATTCGAACCAGTAAGTAAAGTTTGCAATCAGGGCGCACCAATGGAGTTCAGGATGACAAAATTCACGCATAGTTCTATAAATTTCAACGGACAAATAGGCTTTGCTGTATATAAGGAGGGTAAATTATTCAAAACATTGTCTATGACAAAGATTCCTTCTAACATGGTTGCAGGGTCTTATGCAAACGAATTTTCCCTTTCTTGCAAGTTCGGTTCAGAGTTTGCCCCAGGCGCATATCAGTTGTGCATGATTGCACAGAACGAAGGACAGGAAAATTTTGATGTCATCCGTGCCCATTATAATAATGTCACTATATGGAATGCAGAGGTTACTGCTGACTATAAAGTGATGTTCACTCCTGTGGAGAATAGCGTAAATATATTCAGCCCGTCAGCACCTGTGCTTGTTTCAAATTCAGAAAATAAGATATTCAGAAACAAAGAGACTGTTTTTGAAATTACTCTGACTAACGAGGGCAGTACGGAATATTATGATGAAGTAGGAGTGCTGGTGAAGAAGGGGCGTACAGCAAGCAATCAGCAATATCTTACCAAGACTGTCCGTCTGGCCCCAGGTGAAACAAAGACTATTGCAGTTGGCGGAATTGTTACCCTTAAGGAGGATACCGGATATTCATGCATGGTGTGCTATCGTGACCATGACTTAATGACAAATTTGTCAAATTCAATATCTGTGGATGTTGAGCCAGAGGCAAATGGAATAGAATTTGCGGGTAATTCAGAAAAGACAGTTAAGTCAGTAGAATACTATAATGTTACAGGAGCAAAAACAGCCGTTCCTTCTGCTGGCATAAGTATTCGTAGAACTGTATATACTGATGGTTCTGTAAAGACAGTCAAGATATATGTCAGATAAAGACACTATTATGAAGTGAACCCCAGAAGTTGTTTGTCCAAATTCTGGGGTTCACTTCATAATGAAAATATGCGATCATTTTGTCATTTTCTTCTTAACTCAGCCCTTCAATCTGTCCGTCAATGATGTCAATGCGTTCAGCCTGAGGTGAACTTGGCAATCCAGGCATTCTTAGTATGTCTCCAGCAATGGCAACAATCATTTCTGCACCGCGGTTTATAACCAGGTCACGTATTCTGATGTCAAAACCCTCTGGCACACCGTATGCTTTAGGGTCTGCAGAGAATGAATATTGAGTTTTGGCAATGCATACAGGGTATTTTTCAAGTCCAAGTTCCTTGATGCGGTTAATCATGTTCTCAGCCGATTTTGCGTAGGTAACGCGAGCGGCACCATAGATGTTCAAGCAGATGTTGCTGATTTTTGTTTTGATGTCGTCATTGTCCTCGTATGCGAATTTCAGAGGCTTTGAAGGGTTCTGCTCAATAGTGTTTGCCACAACATGAGCCAGGTCTATAGCTCCCTTTCCTCCATGCATGAAGGCGTTGTTGATGGCGAATCCCACACCGTTAAGAGCGCAATGATGACGTACAATGTCAAGTTCCTCCTCTGTATCTGTGGCATACCGGTTGAATGCAACAACAACGTTCTGCCCAAATTTTCTCATGTTGTTTATGTGTCTGTCCAGATTTTTCAGACCCTCTGTCAGTCCTTCCGGATTAGGTAGTTTAATGTCCTCAACCTTCACCCCTCCGTGCATCTTCAGACCTTGTGTTGTTGCAACAATAACCGTAAGCTTAGGCTGCAGTCCGCCTTTGCGGCATTTGATGTCGAAGAATTTCTCAGCACCGAGGTCCGCGCCGAATCCGGCTTCAGTAACCACATAGTCGGCATATGTCATCGCAAGTTTTGTAGCGAGAATAGAGTTGCATCCGTGTGCAATGTTTGCGAATGGGCCTCCATGTACGAAAGCAGGTGTTTGTTCTGTTGTCTGAACAAGGTTCGGGTGCATAGCGTCTTTCAGTAATACTGTAATCGCGCCGCCCACGCCCATGTCTTTCACTGTGAATGGTTCTCCCTCGGTGGTGATGCCGAGCAGAATGTTGTCAATCCTTCTTCTCAGGTCGTCAAGGTCAGTTGCAAGACATAGTATAGCCATTATTTCACTTGCAGGAGTAATGTCAAAACCGCTCTCCTGGACAATGCCGTTAGTCTTTCCGCCAAGTCCGGTGACTACTGTGCGCAGATTGCGGTCGTTTACGTCAAGCACTCTCTTCCACAACACTTCCTTCAGGGCAAATCCCTCTTCTCTGTGCTGATAAAGATAGTTGTCGAGCAATGCGCTTATCATGTTGTGGGCAGAAGTGATGGCATGAAAATCTCCTGTGAAATGAAGGTTTATCTTCTCCATAGGCAACACTTGTGCATAACCGCCGCCGGCAGCTCCACCTTTCATTCCGAAGCATGGGCCGAGCGAAGGTTCTCTCAGTGCCACTGCCGCCTTTTTGCCTATTCGGTTCAGTCCTAATGCCAAGCCTATTGACACTGTTGTCTTTCCGATACCCGCTTTTGTCGGAGTTATGGCAGTGACGAGAATAAGGTTGCTCTTATTTACTTTTTCTTCGTCAATCATGCATTCCGGAACTTTAGCTATATATCTGCCGTAATGCTCCAGTTCCTCTGTCGGAATGTTGATTTTCTGTGCCACCTCCTTTATTTTGTCAAGTTTGCTTTCTCTTTCAAGTTCAATATCCGTCTTCATAATAGTATGATAATCTTTATGTTATATATTGTTTAATTCTTATGAGTCTCAAAGATAGTAATTTTGTGCAGTGTATTTGGCATGACTTAATCTAAAAAAGATGTGTTTTATATAAAAATAATGTGATAAGGTAGTTAATACGTCATTTGATGTATTATCAATGAGCCTGCGTTGATATTAAAACGAGCCTGCGTTTAAATATTAATGAGCCCTCATGTTTTTCATAACGAGCCTGCGTTGATATTTTTTTCATTACTTTTCATGAATCAGAAAGCCCTGAACTTTAACATAAAAGACATGTTCTGATTATTTGTCTTTCTTTTTGTAAATTAAAACTGATTTTAACTCTTTAAGTTGTTAAATTTATAATTTATAATGAATATTCTTGCGTTTTTAACGAATATTTATTTATATTTGCACCCAATTTGCTGAATTTTGTATGGTTTTTTAGAGATTTTTTAGGATTTCTAATGCATTTCATGCATTTATTATGTATATACATAATGTTTTTTTAGCAACGTTTTTGTGGCGATAATAATGAAGCCGCTCATTTCAAAAGTGAGTCGGTTGGTGTGGCGGAGTATGACTATGAATCGTGCAGATGCAGATTGAGGGGAAAATGGATTGTATTAATTTTTCATTTTGTGAGGTAAATAAGATAAGAATAGTAAGTATAAAAACTATTATAATTAAATTATTAACTATTTATTAATCAAAAATTCAAAAAATGGGAAAGAGATTAATGTTGTTCATATCATGCCTTATGCTTACGGCTGGTATGGCATTCGCCCAGAAGTCAGTGTCAGGTACAGTGCTTGACGAGGCTACAGGCGAAACAGTAATCGGAGCTACTGTTACAGTAAAAGGTTACCCTTCTATTGGTGCCGCTACTGACATTAACGGTAAGTTCACAATCAAGAACGTTCCGGACGATGCAAAGTTCGTGCATGTTTCTTATCTTGGTATGAAGACTAAGGAAGTTGCCATCAAGAGTTTGATGCAGATTTTCCTTGAGCCTGACTCAAAACTCGTTGACGAAGTTATGGTCATCGCGTTCGGTCAGCAGACTAAGTCTTCGTTTACAGGATCTGCTGCAATCGTTGGTGCAGAGCAGATTCAGAAGATGCAGGTTACTAACGCTATTGACGCGTTGAAGGGTAAGGCTGCCGGTGTGCAGATCAATACTTCTACAGGTCAGCCAGGTTCAACACCAACAATCCGTATCCGTGGTTACAACTCAATCAATGCAGGAAACGATCCGCTCATCGTTGTCGATGGTTCTCCATTCAGCGGTAGCCTTAACGACATCAACCCTATGGACGTTGAGAGCATCACTACATTGAAGGATGCTGCTTCAACAGCTCTTTACGGTGCTCGTGGTGGTAACGGTGTTATCCTCGTGACAACAAAGCAGGGTAAGCGCGGACAGGATGCTAAGATAACTGTTGATGCAAAGGTGGGTTCAAACTCAAAGGCTACACAGAACTATGACGTTATCGGAAGCCCTGCACGCTACTATGAAGTTTGGTACAAGGGACTTTACAATTATGCTCAGAATATCCTCGGAGCTAACGACCAGCAGGCATGGCAGTGGGCTAACCAGAACTTGATTCACAATGACTCTTACGGTCTCGGTTATCAGGTTTATACAGTTCCGCAGGGACAGTATATGATTGGTCAGAACGGCAAGCTCAATCCTAACGCCACACTCGGTTATCTTAATGGAGATTACTATATGACTCCTGATAACTGGATGGATGAGACTTATAACAACTCTATGCGTCAGGAATACTCAATTTCTGCAACAGGAGGTTCTGACAAGGTTAACTATTATGCTTCTGCAAACTACCTTAAAAACGAAGGTATCACAGAAGCTTCTGACTACGAGCGCTTCACAAGCCGTTTCAAGGCAGACATGCAAGTTAAGCCTTGGATGAAACTCGGTGCAAACATGGCATACGGACACTATGTGCGCAACTATCTTGGTGATGATGGTTCAGCTGCTTCATCAGGTAACGCAGTCGCTCTGGTCTATATTGCACCAATCTATCCTATTTACATCCGTGACGCTAAGGGTAATATCATCTATGACGAAGAGTCTCGTTTGAACCGTTATGACTATGGTGATGGAAAGCCACATGGATGGACACGTCCATACCTTTCACAGGCTAACCCATTGTCTTCTAACCAGCTTGATACTCAGCAGACAGAAGGAAACACATTCAGTGCAACAGGTTCAGCAGAGATTACACTTCCATTCGGATTCAAGTTCACTTCACTCAACAACGTTTACCTTCACGAGTATCGTTACACAAGCACTACAAACCCATTCTTTGGTCAGTATGCTTCTCAGAAGGGTAATGTGACAAAAGAGCACTATCGTTCATGGTCATACAACTACCAGCAGCGTCTCGACTGGCACCAGAACTTCGGTAGCCACGAAGTAGATGCGATGCTCGGTCATGAGTTCTACCGTGATTATGGATATGACCTCTATTATGGAATGTCAAATCAGTTCTCTGTATTCAACAAGGAATTGGCAGGTGCTGTAGTTCCAGGAAGCGGTTCTTCTTCTATGTCAACATACAACACTGAGTCATGGATGGCTCGTGCTATGTATAACTACGACAAGAGATACTTCGCTCAGGGATCAATCATGCGTCAGGCTTCTTCTCGTTTCCACAAGGACAACTGGTGGGGTACATTCTACTCATTCAGTGCCGGTTGGTTGATGAACAACGAACACTGGTTCAATGTTGACTGGGTTGACGAATTGAAGTTCAAGGCTTCTTACGGTGAAAACGGTAACGACCAGATTGGTTCTTATCGCTATGTTAACTACTATAGCATCGTAAACTCTAACGACGCTGTATCTCTCATTCCTGAGTCATACGGTAACCCTGAAATCAGCTGGGAAAAGAACGCTAAGTTCAACGTTGGTTTCGACTTCTCATTGTTCAACGGACGTTTTGGCGGTAGTGTTGAATACTATGAGAACAATACATACGACATGCTTTCATGGGTTCCGTTCCCAGCTTCTTTCGGTTGGTCAGGAACATACGCAAACATCGGTGACATGAAGAACTCTGGTATTGAAGTTGACCTCCATGGTGATGTCATCAGCTCTAAGAACTTCACATGGTCGCTCTATGCTAACATGACAACAAACACTAACGAAATCACAATGTTGGCTCCAGAACGCCGTTCAATGAAGCTTGACGGACACTACGGATATTCAAGCGGTAGCTACTTCTACGGTGAAGGCTTGTCTCGCTATTCTTACTTCGGAAAGAAGTATGCAGGTGTTTATAATGAGAACACATGGCAGATGACAGCAGACGAGGCTTACGACCCAACAAAGGCTGGTCTCTCAATGTTCTACAAGAACACTTACGAGTTAGATGCTGACGGCTCACAGCTTAAGGGTGAGGATGGATTCCCAATTGAAAACGGACGTATAGCTACAACTCAATACGGTGACGCTTCAGACTATATTCTCGGTGATGTTCTTCCTGAAGTATATGGTGGTTTCGGTAC